>NZ_JBXVVH010000094.1:0-517 GCF_057219185.1 Lacinutrix sp. YIN62 | reverse complement strand
AAACTTTAAATTAAAACCACACGCCTTAGCTAAAATAGCATTCGATGCCCCTTTAAGTTACGATGTAAACCTAAACCTTTTTATGTATGACGTTGTAGAAATAGGCGCTGGATACCGTTTAGAAGATTCCTTTAGCGGAATGATTAATTTTATGATCTCACCAAACTTAAGAATAGGTTACGCATACGATAGTATCCAATCCGATTTAGACATAGCCACTAGTTCATCACACGAGGTGTTTATTAATTTCGATATTTTCCTACCAAAGAAAATATCTCGTTCACCACGTTATTTCTAATTGTTTAAATAAAAAGATAAAAATCATCAGATGAAAAATATAGCATTATTTATAACATTAGTATTCTTGGGTAGCCTGAGCACAAATGCTCAAAGCAAAGCGACCAAGAAAGCCGACAAGCACTTTGCAAAACTAGAGTTTGTAAAAGCAGCCGAAGCCTACAATAAATTAATAGAAAAAGGCAAAGGAGACCCTTACATCTATGGCCGTTTAGCAGAA
>NZ_JBXVVH010000093.1:0-531 GCF_057219185.1 Lacinutrix sp. YIN62 | reverse complement strand
AGAAAAATAAAGAGAAAGCTTTTAAGGGATGTAGAGGCTTTTTTATTGTGCTAAAGTGTAGCAACATTTTTATTAAAAAAGTCTTTAAATTTCTTTTTGGTAAGAAAAGAATCAATCATTTTAAAAACCATAGAGCGTTCATCTTCGTCAAGCTCTTGCATTAGTTTAAGCTGTTCTAAGGTCGTTTTATCTTCAATCTCTACTTCTTGTGGTAAATCGCCATCAAGATGCACAAGCTCGTCAATAGTGATGTTAAAATAACGAGCAACTTTATCTAAAGCACTTACAGAAATCTCACGCTGTCCGTTTTCTATTTTGCTGTAATTAGAGCGGTGCATGCCAATTAAATCAGCAATCTCTTGCTGTTTAATATTACGTTGTTCTCTTAATGTTCTTATGTTAGTTCCTACGTTCATATACTAATGTAATCTACACAAAAGTAGTCAAAAACAATACTTTTATCAAAATATGTTCTAAAATGATAATTTATTGTTGTCTAAAAAGAACATTAAAAGTATATTTGTAGTGTAT
>NZ_JBXVVH010000092.1:0-533 GCF_057219185.1 Lacinutrix sp. YIN62 | reverse complement strand
CGGCGGTTTAACTGGTGCTGTTCGTCGGTACAGGCTCTTCCGCAGTCTACTGCTGGTTCATTCTCTCCTTTACCTAATCCAGAAATCCTTGAAGCGTCAATCCCTTTAGAAATAACATATTGCACCGTTGTTTTTGCACGACGGTCTGATAGTTTTTCGTTATAGGATGCGATTCCTATGTTATCGGTGTAGGATAATGCTTGAATAACCATATCTGGATATTTGGTCATTACTTCTACTAATTTATCCAACTCAAAGGCTGCTTGGGCAGTAACATTAGATTTATCGAATTCAAAGTAAATAGGGTTTAATTCTACTTTTTCTTCAACAATAATTACTTCTATAGGTTCTAATGCCATAGTTACATTTTCTTCTTTCTCAAGAGAGCCTGCAATGTTCATTTTTTGACTTTCGTAGTCTGCCATAGTTACTTCTAATTCTGTAGGGGTTTCACATTCCACAATAAACTCTACTAAACCGTCTCCGTTTGTTAGTTTTGTTGAAAGTTTATTTCCTTTACTATCAAGTAATGT
>NZ_JBXVVH010000091.1:0-552 GCF_057219185.1 Lacinutrix sp. YIN62 | reverse complement strand
ATTTTTAATCAGGTTAGGGTGTTTGTAAAAGCGATGGTAAGATTGTGTTGTTCTTGCACTGTATTTTTTTCTTAGAGTTAACATATTATTATCTCTAAGTACTGTAAACATCGTATCTCTACCCATTTTTAGATCATTCTCTTTTAAATCTAGTGCAATGGATTTTATTAATTTCCTAACACCTTCTCTTGGTAAAGATTTACGTCTCTTCTTAACAATTTCAATAAACTTCTGAGCTTGTTCTTTTCTTATTCTCTCACGTGTTTTGTATTTGTAATACGCATCACGTTTTAGATTAAAACAATCACATATTGATGAGATAGACGTAAATCTTTCTTTGTTTTCAATAGCTATAACTAAGGCTTGATATTTAGTTTTTTTTTAAGTTCTAAAATGTTTTTATAGCCTAAGTTTTTAGCTGCAACTTCTAAATAAGCATCTGTTAGCATTTGATCCATGTCTTTTTTTAACAGCAGCTTTTTCAATTGCTCTATCTCTTTTTTTAAAGCTTTAATTCTGGTAATCTCATCCTTTGTTTCAACCATAACTCTA
>NZ_JBXVVH010000090.1:0-567 GCF_057219185.1 Lacinutrix sp. YIN62 | reverse complement strand
TACAAAGAGTAAAATTATAGTTTTGGTTAGTTGTTTAAGTTTGTTCAGCAAAATTTACAGCTGTTTCAAATTAGGGATTTATTTTTAGATTCGCTGCAAAAGTAGGAAATCTTTTACCTATTAAAAATACGTAGAACTACGTATTTTTTTATACTTACTTGTAACGGGGCTAGCCTTTACAAAAACACATTTTTTATTTTGTTTTCATTTTCTCTAGTTCTAGCCTTGACGCATTTTACTGGTGGTATTTTTCCTAAAATATCGTATGGTATTTTATAGTTATAATCATCCATCGCCAACCAATACTAAAAGAGTATCGAGTATTCAAATAGGTAAGTCTTTTAATATTCGTCAAGGAACAGCTTGGTATTTTATGCAAAAAGTTAGAAAAACAATGAAGAGTAGTCAAAAATATCCTCTATCCGAGTTGGTTCACGTTGATGAATTTACTGTAGGAGGAAAAGAAGCAGCTAAACAAGGGCGTAGTTATGACTCTAAAAAGAAAAATATAACATTGAGCAAAAATTAAGTAATCAAGGAAAGAATTACATATTGTAATAATGCCAA
>NZ_JBXVVH010000089.1:0-647 GCF_057219185.1 Lacinutrix sp. YIN62 | reverse complement strand
AATACGGATAATTCTGCTTCAGATCTTTTGGAGTATTTGTGTTTATATATCCATTCTACTTTTAAAGATTTAAAGAATGATTCAGCTACTGCATTATCCCAACAATTCCCTTTTCTGCTCATCGATTGTTTTATCAGTCCATTGTAATTTTTTATCAGATTAGTAAAACTACTACTAGCATACTGTACACCTCTGTCTGAATGAAATATAAGTGGTTTAGTAAGGGTTATTTTGCGTATTGCCATATTCCAAGCTTTGTTTACAGTGTCTTGAGTAGTCAAATTATCACTAATAGACCATCCCATTACTTTTCTATTAAATAGATCAATAATTACTGTTAAGTAACTCCAACCTTGTTCTGTTTGAATATAAGTAATATCAGATACCCAAACTTGATGTATTCTTTCTACATCAAAGTTCTGTTGTAATAAATTAGGTTCAATAGGATATTTATGATTACTATCTGTAGTTATTTTAAAACTACGTTTTCTCCTTGCATACAAGGAAAGTGCTTTCATAATACGAGCAACTCTAGGTCTGGATACTTTATATCCTAAGACATTTAATTCCTCTTTTATCCTAGGGGATCCATAACTACCAAAACTATCCTTGAATATAGTTCTGATCTTATCTACTAATCTTTGATT
>NZ_JBXVVH010000088.1:0-695 GCF_057219185.1 Lacinutrix sp. YIN62 | reverse complement strand
AACTGATGCTAAAATCATTAAGCCAGACGATCTTATTACCTATACAGTAAAACTAGACGAAAAACACGAAGACACCCTAGAAAAAGATCTCTGCATGGTTAAATTTTGCTTTTGGTTACAAGACAAAAACAAAAAAGATGTGTTACTTGAACTAGGTACAGGCAAAGCTGCTAAAACAGCACACAAAAAACGAGGTGCAATAAAAATCGTACAAAAAGGAAATGCTGCGTCTACAGGTTATAAAACCGATTTTTTAACTCCTCAAGATGGAGAGAATTTTACAGAAAATATCTTTAAAAACAGCTACTATTATGCACAAGTCATAGTTGACAAAGAAAAAAAGGAAGTCAATCTTCAAATAAAATTTTCTAAATGGATGGACACCTATAAAATATGTACAGAGGCATATCTACTAGGCGATCCAATCAAAGCAGATGAAAAAAATATAACAGCTTCACATTTTATTGAAGCTGCTCCAGAAATCGTTGAAACCTATTGGTTAAATGCTGAAGGGAAAAAAATAAAACATGCAGGATACCAACAGGACATCTATTTATATCTAAAAACACTAGGCTTAAAAGATAAAGATATTGAGATGCAGGTCTATGATAAAGATTATTATCGTACCCCCAATATCCCAACCGTTTTTTATGGTAGAGCTGCTACCGATGATCTTATCGAATGGAAAAACAATA
>NZ_JBXVVH010000087.1:0-696 GCF_057219185.1 Lacinutrix sp. YIN62 | reverse complement strand
ACTTGGAGTTCCATTTGCTTTTAAAATCTTCTAAAGCAGCTTTAGCAGCTTCTTTTGTAGGAGCTGTGTAGATTTGTTTCATATCTTTAGTAAACTCTTTTTTGTCTTTCCAAACTACATATTTACATGAATTTCTAATTTGATGTACTACACATATTTGTGTGGTAGAATCAGGAAATACTGTTTTTATAGTATCTGTAAATCCGTTCAAATTATCGGTAGCAGTAATGAGTATATCTTGTGTTCCTCTTGCTTTAATATCGGTAAGCACTGTCATCCAAAAAGCTGCGGATTCATTTTTACCTAACCACAAGCCTAATACTTCTTTTTTACCGTCTGTTCTAAGTCCTACAGCGATATAAATAGTCTTGTTTATTACTTTGGAGTTTTCTCTAACTTTAAAGACAATACCATCCATCCAAACAATTAAATAAGTGACTTCTAAAGGTCTGTTTTTCCATGCAACTATATCATTGGTAATACTATCAGTTATTCTTGAAATAGTAGATGTAGAGATGTTGAAATCGTATAATTCTCTAATTTGTTCCTCTATATCAGAATTACTCATTCCTTTAGCATACAATGAAATGATAAGGTTTTCTACACCTTCTGTTGTGCTTTCTCTTTTCTTTACAAGCATTGGGTTAAAAGAACCTTCTCTATCTCTAGGAACTTGGATCTCTGTTTCTCCTAAGG
>NZ_JBXVVH010000086.1:0-706 GCF_057219185.1 Lacinutrix sp. YIN62 | reverse complement strand
GACAAGCACTTTGCAAAACTAGAGTTTGTAAAAGCAGCCGAAGCCTACAATAAATTAATAGAAAAAGGCAAAGGAGACCCTTACATCTATGGCCGTTTAGCAGAATCCAACTACAATGTCTTTAATACCGTTGAAGCAGAACGCTGGTATGCCAAGGCCTTAGAAAACTCTAACGATGCCGAGATGGTATACAAATACGCACAAATGCTTAAAGCCAATGGAAAGTATGAAGCGTCCAATACACAAATGAAAAAATTTGCCGCATTGCGCCCAGCAGACAATAGAGCCATTGCATTCAATGCTAATCCAGATTATTTACCTAAAATATTAGAAAAAGGCAAAACCTTTAATGTTCAAAACCTAGACATTAATACCGAAGCCTCAGATTTTGGAGGTACTTTTCAAGACGGAAAATTATATATTACCTCCGCAAGAAATCGTGCCAGAAAAAAATACGGCTGGAATAATGAACCTTTCTTAGATGTCTATGAGTATACCATAGCAGAAGACGGAACCTATCAAGAAGAAGCATTATTAAGTAATGCTATTAACAGTAAACATCATGAAGGGATTGTTTCCTTTTCACCAGATGGCGAAACAATGTATTTCTCTAGAGAAAGTTTTTATGATAATATCTACGAAAAAGACTCGCTTACCAATGCAAAACACAGCGTATTACATCTTTACAAAGCCCATAAAAATGAGG
>NZ_JBXVVH010000085.1:0-710 GCF_057219185.1 Lacinutrix sp. YIN62 | reverse complement strand
GTTAGGCTTAATTAGAAAAAGATGATGAGCATCAAGAAAATAATTCAAAAATCAATATTCTTTACACCTTTTTATTTTGGTATTGTAATTCTATATAATCTTGTTTTTAAGAAAAATATGAGTATTGAATTTACAATTTTAATTTCTATTGTTGTTTCCGTCATTACTGTTCTTTCTAATATTTTTGACTATGATTATTACAACAACATTACTTCAAATGATTATCTTGAGTCAAGACATAATATGAGTATTGAATATGATATGAGGAAATGGAATGAATTAAGTAAACTAAAAAAAATTAATACTCATAATTTAAAATTGACAAAAGAAACTGAATCTGAATTAGAATATTCTATTACATTTAACCTATTGAAAGGTCAATTAAATTCAATACTGACTTTTAATCACTTTGAGGATAAAATTTTAATTGAAATTAAGAAAACACCTATTACCTTTTTACCTGATAAAGCAAGAAATTACAAAATAATCAGGAAAATAATTTACGATTTAAAAACTAAGCCTAACAAGGTATAAAAATAATAAGGGTTAAGTGGCAAACCCAAAGTTGGTACATATTTACAAAGTCCGCCAAATTTAAAATTTGACGGTTAAATGAAAACAAAATTAACGGTAAAATTGTTAATTTGGCTAAGTGCTAAATCCGAAAAGTTAGTCCATTTTAATCCCTTACTATTCTTATACAAACCGTT
>NZ_JBXVVH010000084.1:0-742 GCF_057219185.1 Lacinutrix sp. YIN62 | reverse complement strand
AACTACTAAAAAAGAAAACAAGACCAATGAAAAAACTAATATATACCATTTTCATCTTCCTGTTAGGGTACCAACTGTATGCCCAACAAGATCCACAATACACGCAGTATATGTATAATATGAATGTTGTAAACCCTGCTTACGCGGGGTCTACAGAAACCGTTTCCATAGGCGCGCTTTACAGAAGTCAATGGGTTGGTTTAGAAGGTGCTCCAAGCACAGGAACCCTATCCATTCATTCACCAATAGGTAATCAAGTAGGACTAGGATTCTCTTTAATAAGTGATGAGATTGGCCCCGTAACCGAGACCAATGCCTATGTAGATTTCTCCTACACATTACCACTAGGAGCAACCAAATTAGCCTTTGGATTAAAAGCAGGAGCAACCTTTCATGATATCGGATTACTAGGTATAGATTTAATAGACTCAGACGATCCCTTTTTCAATCAAAACATTAATGAAACCACATTAAATGTAGGAACAGGGGCTTACTTTTATAAACCGAACAAGTATTATATTTCAGCCTCAATGCCTAACATTCTTAATGGCACACACCTAGATATAGAAGGCAATAAAATAGGATCAGAAAGTGAGCATGTATTTGCCGCAGCAGGATACGTGTTTAATTTATCAGAAAACTTTAAATTAAAACCACACGCCTTAGCTAAAATAGCATTCGATGCCCCTTTAAGTTACGATGTAAACCTAAACCTTTTTATGTATGACGTTGTAGAAATAGG
>NZ_JBXVVH010000083.1:0-758 GCF_057219185.1 Lacinutrix sp. YIN62 | reverse complement strand
TGTATTTCTCTAGAGAAAGTTTTTATGATAATATCTACGAAAAAGACTCGCTTACCAATGCAAAACACAGCGTATTACATCTTTACAAAGCCCATAAAAATGAGGACCAATGGAAGAATGTTGAAGCCTTAGCAATGAATAGTGAGAATTATTCTATAAAAAACCCTTCCGTTAGTAATGATGGTAAAACCCTTTATTTTGCATCAGATATGCCAGGAGGCTATGGCGATTTCGATATCTATAAAGCAGAAATAAATGCCGATGGTGACCTAGGAACACCTGTAAACTTAGGGCAAGTTATTAACACAGAAGGACAAGAAATGTTTCCATATATAGGTGATGATAACACTCTATACTTCTCGTCTACAGGCCATTTAGGTTTAGGCGGAATGGATGTGTTTTTCACCAAAGTAATAGACGGTAAAATGGCTCCAATACGTAATGTAGGCATCCCCGTAAATAGTAATGCCGACGATTTTGCTTTTGCATTAAATGATGCCACAGGTGAAGGCTTTATCTCTTCAAACAGAGAAGGCGGTAAAGGAAACGATGATATCTATGCCGTTAAAAAACTACAACCTATATGCGATGTATTAATTACAGCAAATATAACAGACCAAAAAACAGGACGCCCATTAGCAGGAGCAACAGCGACATTACTTGATAGTAAAGGAAATAAACTTTCAACAAAACTAACAAACGGAGACGGTTTAGTAGAGTTTATTGTGGAATGTGAAACCCCTACAGAATTAGAAGTA
>NZ_JBXVVH010000082.1:0-763 GCF_057219185.1 Lacinutrix sp. YIN62 | reverse complement strand
AAACAAAGCAAACGTTCCTCAAAATATTATTTGTATCATAAAACACAAGGGCTCTCTATCCTAATACAACTGAATAAAGAAGCATAGCATAAAGTCTTTTTTTTTTGATACAATAGCCTCAAAAAAAATTCATGATAGAACCCAAAACAACCCTTAGTATAAACGGAGAATTTCTCTTTAACTTTGAAAAAGTCACCCTTAACCAATCTATAAATGAGCACCACTCCTTTGCTATTACTGTTGATTACGACAGTATAGAAGCCACAGGGGCTTACACACTAGACAACTCTACAGAATGGCTTGGTAAATCTGTTGTGATTAATTTTAACGACACCGAATTTCTTGGTGTTATTACCAATGTTAAGCTTCAACACGACCATGGCTTTGATGGGAAATTAGTAGTTAGTGGCTATTCTAAAACTATAGTCCTAGAGAATGGAAACCATATGCAGTCTTGGTTAGGTAAAAACTTAAATACCATTATAAATGACACTGTAAATGCAGGAGGCCTTACGGCGCAAATCAACCCTGTTTTCACTTCTCTTATAGAATACCAAGCACAATACCAAGAAAGTCATTTCCAATTCATTCAACGTATGGCCAAACAATATAACGAATGGCTGTATTATGATGGAGTACAACTTATTTTTGGTAAACCAACTTTAAAAGCACCTATTACTATAGAATATGGCGCAGATATGGACACCATTAATATTGCTATAGAAGCCATTGCAAATAAGGCCTCTCGCTTTTCTTATAATGC
>NZ_JBXVVH010000081.1:0-836 GCF_057219185.1 Lacinutrix sp. YIN62 | reverse complement strand
CAGAAACGACAATTTAGAATCTTTTTTTTCTTTATAAAATAAACTGTCAAACAGCCATCCAGATATATGCCTTCCTGGTAATATCAAGAGACCTTCAACCAGTTTTTATATATTAATTAAACGATTTTTTAAAATTGTTTTTCTAAGAACAGCTAAGATTTTAATACTAGTAAAAAATTAAGGCACTATTTTAATAAATTAATATTTTAAAAAAACATTATGGGATCATTTAGAGCATCTTTAGAATTAGGAGGAAAAGAATTTGACGTATTAAGTTCAGATTATGCATTTAGTAGAGATACTGACAAAAAAGGAAAAATATCTTCTAACGTTTATGGCGGGAGAATTACATTAACAATTGAGTCTACAGAAGACACTTCTGTAATCGAAGCAATGCTTAATAGCCAATTTAAGTCTGTAGAAGGTAAAATCGTTTACAAGAAAACAGATGAAGATGCAAAGATGAAAGAAATAGAATTCAAAAATGCATACATTGTATACTACAAAGAGAAATTAGACGTTAATGGAGATGTACCTATGACGATTACCTTTACCGTTTCGGCAGAAGAAATTATAGTAGGTAACGCATCGATTCACAACCGTTGGCCAGTTGCTTAAGTAGCATTTTAAAGAGCAAGTGTATAGCACTTGCTCTTTAACTGTTTTTACTTATAAGTTTAGTATTCTAAAAAACGAATAGATTAAGGATATAGATTATACCTGCCAAAAACAAACAAAGCAAACGTTCCTCAAAATATTATTTGTATCATAAAACACAAGGGCTCTCTATCCTAATACAACTGAATAAAGAAGCATAGCATAAAGTCTTTTTTTTT
>NZ_JBXVVH010000080.1:0-837 GCF_057219185.1 Lacinutrix sp. YIN62 | reverse complement strand
GGAGCGGCCTAGGGTAAAATCGGTAACTAGGGCTAAGTCGTAACAAGGTAGCCGTACCGGAAGGTGCGGCTGGAACACCTCCTTTCTAGAGAAAGACGATTAAGGAAAAACAAGAAAAGAAGTGTTTTATTCTCAAGCTGTTAATTTAAAAAAGATAAACTTAAAGTAGAGTCTCATAGCTCAGCTGGTTAGAGCGCTACACTGATAATGTAGAGGTCGGCAGTTCGAGTCTGCCTGAGACTACAAAGTTTAAAAAGAAGGAAATTCTAGAAGTTGAATATAGATTCTACAATATTAATTTTGAATTCAACATTCGGGATTAACAAGGGGGATTAGCTCAGCTGGCTAGAGCGCTTGCCTTGCACGCAAGAGGTCATCGGTTCGACTCCGATATTCTCCACAAAGTTATAGCAATATAACAGAAAGTTCATTGACATATTGAAAAAAGATACATGAAATAAATTAAGTATTTAATAAAATGCTTAAACAAGTAATAATAACGACTAATAGCCAGTAACGAGCTAGCTATTAGAAGTAACTCATTAAAAAAGCAAAAAGTACAATAAGCTAAATAAGAGCGTATGGGGAATGCCTAGGCTCTCAGAGGCGAAGAAGGACGTGATAAGCTGCGAAAAGCTGCGGGGATTGGCACATACAAATAGATCCGCAGATATCCGAATGGGGCAACCCGGCATATTGAAGATATGTCACCTAGCAATAGGAGCAAACCCGGAGAACTGAAACATCTAAGTACCCGGAGGAGAAGAAAACAAAAGTGATTCCGTTAGTAGTGGCGAGCGAACGCGGATTAGCCCAAACCAGTAATGTTACGGCATT
>NZ_JBXVVH010000079.1:0-913 GCF_057219185.1 Lacinutrix sp. YIN62 | reverse complement strand
CGGTTAAATGAAAACAAAATTAACGGTAAAATTGTTAATTTGGCTAAGTGCTAAATCCGAAAAGTTAGTCCATTTTAATCCCTTACTATTCTTATACAAACCGTTATGCAAAATTAAAATAGAAATAATGACAAAAGCCATTTTTACTTTAGGAGCACTTCTAATTAGTTTAATAAGTTATTCCCAAGAAAAGGGAAATTACATTATAATTATCAATAAGGATTCAATACAAGTTGATCTCAATGAGAATATTCAGTATAAAAAACCTTCAGGGGAGGAATTGACAATTAAAGTCATGCAGCCCCAAATATTAACGTATTCTGATGATATGATTTCTTTTAATCATGACAAATCACTTAGTGTATCAGATTCTAAAATTGAAGAAGGTATTGAACAATGTATGATTATGAAATCTACTGGAACTGGCTTTATGGTTCAAAAATACAAAACAATTGATCCTAGTAGTTTGACACAATTAATGATGAATGAAATCACTAAAGAAAGTATCAATTATGGTTATACTAAAACAGAAAAGCCTTTTAAGAAAAAATTAAAAAGTGGACAAACAATTGAAGGCATTCAAGCTACTTTAACTTATAAAGGAGAAAATGAAGTTTATACAGTAGCTACTTATGGAGCAAAAGATGAGGGTATAATTGTAGTAACGATGCTATTAAGCGAGGATTACAAAGATGATAAAAAAATTATTGATTTATTTTTAGAAACGCTAGAAGTAAAAAATTAATAAAAATTGCATAACAAGGTGTAAAAATGCATTGAAAACGCATTTTACACAAACCGTTGTGGTGCATTTTGACTCGTCCTGAATAAAGGCTACATAATTCAAGTAGATTATGTATAAAAATGACAGAGTTACTAGACGTTACAGTGAATCATTCAAATTAAAAATTTT
>NZ_JBXVVH010000078.1:0-923 GCF_057219185.1 Lacinutrix sp. YIN62 | reverse complement strand
CATAAAAAATGAAAAATTTACTACTATTTATTATCTGTATTTCGGCTTTAAGCTGTAAATCTCAAACCATAATTAACAACGAAAACTTTAGAAACGTACGTATACCAAGTGGTGCTTATATAAAAGATGTTAACAACCACCACGATGCCGTTGTAGGCACCTGGCTTTGGAACAATGGAAATGGCAGTTCTTTTGAGCTTTTAATTGAAGAAATAGAAATGGAACCTGATCCACTTCCTGGATCTACAATTTTTTGGGATCAATTATATGGGAAATATAAATTTATTGATGAAGGTGTTGAAAAAGTAAACGTTTTAACTACAGAGTATTCAGAACCAGATTTAGCCCCTTTTTATATGACTATTTATACTCCAAATAAATATTTACTTGTCATTACAGATTTGTCCACAGGCAAAGGATACGAAGGCGAATTCATATTAACATCTGCAACCACAGCAACAATGGAATTAAGAATGTCTGAAGGAATTAAAATAATAGACCCCAATGTTCCCGATTTACCTTTTTCTATACCCACATCTATGGTGTTAACAAAGCAATAAAAACGAAGCACAATCAGGTACGTTGTAAAAAATAGTAGTTAAGGAGTAAACTTAAAATTTGTTTATTGTGTTATATGCTTAGTATCTGTTTGATATTTTTATGAAATATAGGTTTTGCTATCATCATTCTTTCTGTAGTTTTATGGGAAATACTTTTTTTGAATTGAGATCTGTTTATTCTAAAACAAAATTCATCGAAATAAGCTTGAATATGCCATTTGATCACATGAGTTGGTATAGCTCTAAACCAAGATTTAATTGGCATTATTACAATATGTAATTCTTTCCTTGATTACTTAATTTTTGCTCAATGTTATATTTTTCTTTTTAGAGTCATAACTACGCCCTTGTTTAGCTGCTTCT
>NZ_JBXVVH010000077.1:0-1031 GCF_057219185.1 Lacinutrix sp. YIN62 | reverse complement strand
TTATTTTTAATACAAGTATAACAGCCTATTTATAAACGATTATAAATAGTTCTGCAAATAACTTATTCATTAAGCAGCAATATTTAGCTGTTTTTAAACGTTTATTTACGGCTATTAAATATACTTTCTTAGGGGAAACCCCAATCGTAATGCCTAGCACAGCTTAATAATCTCCTTTTGCCTATCATTATACGTATTAAAATAAACTATATTGCATAAGGAATATAAGTGCAAGTGTGTTGCACTTATACAATAGTTACCCAACATTAAAAAACTCAATGAATAAAAGGAAAATCATACTAATCCATTTAGGAATATTTATTGTTTTGACTTTGCTCTTAGTTTTTAAGGCCGAAAATATTCTTAACATTTTTGCATCAGGTTTTCATCATGTTGAAATGTGGATAAGTCTTATTGTTTTCGGCACAATTGGAATTTTTATATTGTCTGGAATATCTTGTTTGACTTTTCTTATAAGATTCAAAAACGCACAAAATAAATGAGAAAATTGACTTACAAGCAATACTCAATGATTTTGTATGGAATCGCATTATTTACTCCAATGTTTTTTGGAACTTGGACACTCGGAATATTTGGATTAATTATGGGTTGGTTAGGAATTTTTGCAATTGAACCTTTTGTTGCAGTACCTTGGATTGCAAATTTTGTTTATTTCGGTAATTTAATAATCAATAAAATTAGTTTGAAATTTAGAATTGGATTATCAATATTGACAATTATTTTCGGACTATTTGTAATCGGACTTAGAGAATTGCCAGAAAATGAAGGCGGCACAAATTCTGATATTGTAGTCGGAATTGGATTTTTATTTTGGATTTCGAGTTTCATAATTCTATTTATAGGACAAATCAAACAACTGAAAGAAAAAACGTTGGGTAACAAAGAACTGTGGATAAAAACAAGTAAAAACTCATTAATTTTTCACTAACGTACTTCTGTAAGTCTCATCATATATTAATCCTGATTTAGCAATTGCGAAGGCCTGTTTTAAAAGTTTATTACACACTGCT
>NZ_JBXVVH010000076.1:0-1072 GCF_057219185.1 Lacinutrix sp. YIN62 | reverse complement strand
ACTCTTTCCTTTGGCTACAATTCTCTCATATAACTCTCTGCAAGCTTTGTTACATTTACAAGCATTAAAAGAGCACATAAATAATAAATTACGTAGCTTTTGATTTCCTACTTTACTAATTCTTGGTCGTGAGTTTAGACTACTCCCACTTTTTCTTATTACTGGTGTAAGTCCTGCATAACTACACAATTCACTGGCACTATTAAAACGATCAAATCTACCAGTTAAAACGACTAACATAATAGCTGTTTTAGGACCAATACCAGGAATAGTTCTTAAACGTGTTAATAGATCTTGATGTGCTATTTTTACTAAAGCCAATAGTTTATCTTCTAAGGTTTTAATCTCTTTATGAAGAGACTTTAATAGTCGCCTTAAAGACCTCAAAGTATCCTTACTTGGATTTCCCAAAACAGCTTCGCCATGTAATTTGTTTTTCATCATAGTACTCTGTTTTGTATAGATAGAAAGTGTTCTAACAATTTGAAGACATTCTATTTCTGTCTTAGAATGACCTTTCCATAGCTTTAATTCAAACTGCTGAGCATAATCACATATAAGTTTAGAATCACTCTTATCGGTCTTAATTTTAGACAACTTCATCTGTATAAAGCGTTTTATTGCTAATGGATTTTCTACCGATACCTTTATACCGGATTCTAGCAAATGATACGCTAATTGATAATGATAATACCCTGTGGCTTCCATTACACAATGACTCATTTCATTTAAGAGTTTTGAGAACTTTATAAAGCCAAATTCATTGTTTTTAAACTGATAGTAATTGCCATCAGAGTCTGTAACATCGAATACTAAATGGCTGATGTCAAGTCCAAAATATTTAATATCTTTAGTCATAAAAAAAAGGATTTTATAAAAGGACATACTACGCGAGTTTCAACGACTTAAAAACGAGGTCTAAAAGCCTCATAGAACTGTACGAAATCTGTGTAGAAAAGAGAGGGGATTTTCAATGTTGACGAAGTCTTAAGCTTCTGCGTGTATCATAACCTTATTCCTCTCTTTTGTCTTTTCTTATTTATGTTTAAATTTAATGAATTGTAAACTTAAG
>NZ_JBXVVH010000075.1:0-1080 GCF_057219185.1 Lacinutrix sp. YIN62 | reverse complement strand
AACCTTATTCCTCTCTTTTGTCTTTTCTTATTTATGTTTAAATTTAATGAATTGTAAACTTAAGAAGTGTAAAAATGCATTAAAACGCATTTTACACGAAACGTTGTAGCCAATGCGAGAAAATGATTGCTAAAGACCAAAATATCGCTTTATTAACTGTTGCAAAAGCAGCTTCGGAAAATTCCGAATGGAAAGACTATGCCGATTATTGTATTGATAGAGAGAAAGGCTTAAGAAAACAAGCATTTAAAAAACTAGCGGAATTTCTAAAATCAACTAAAAATTGGACACTTGACCAAAAAATTGAGTTTACTAAATTCCTATTTCCATTTTTCGAGAACATTCAAGATGCGGATTATGGACCATTTCCTCAACCTTTAAGTGATAAACTTATAAAACCGACTTTGAAAGAATGGTGCGAAATAGAAATAGTTGACAATAGACCATTTCGTTGGTTCGGAAAATATTACAAAAGTGAAGAACATATATTTAAGGCAATCGAATTAAATCCTCAAGATGATTTAGCGAGAGAAACAATCTTAAACTGGTGGACTTACAACATTTATTACTCTATTCATCATTTACCAGATGGCTATATTGGAGATCCTTCGGAGGACATAAAACTTGCTGAAAAGATTGAGGAACAAATTTCCAAATTAACTGACGACAATCGAAAAGAATATTGGACTAAAGAATTGAATGAAGATTTGGAAATTATAGAAAACTATGTGGAATGGAAAAATACAGGACATACTGACTTTGCAAAATGGGGAGAAAAGAATAATAAAAAAGTTGGTTATAATTTAACCCGCAATTATTACTATGAAAAATAGAGCACTGGCTACAACAATGGCTATAAATAATTGCTTGGCATCGCCTACTTCTGAAAATCCGCGTGGATTTTCAGTTTGGTGTATACTTACTAAGTTAAGTACTAACCCACGCAACTACTCATAGCCGAGACCGTTGTAGCCAATTATGACTCGTCCTGAATAAAGGCTACATAATTCAAGTAGATTATGTATAAAAATGACAGAGTTACTAGACGTTACAGTGAATCATTCAAATTAAAAATTTTAG
>NZ_JBXVVH010000074.1:0-1092 GCF_057219185.1 Lacinutrix sp. YIN62 | reverse complement strand
TCTTACCAAAAAGAAATTTAAAGACTTTTTTAATAAAAATGTTGCTACACTTTAGCACAATAAAAAAGCCTCTACATCCCTTAAAAGCTTTCTCTTTATTTTTCTACTCTTATTCTTATACCAATCTGTAACGCTACTAAGCTAAGCTTAGCAGTAGCGATACGTGGTAGCCTAGCGGGGGTTTTTGCGATTAGTGCCGGGTACTACACTATCCTCGATACTCCTCAAAAAATTCAAAAAACCGTTCTAAAGCTAATGATTCATTTGAACTATTAAAGTCAATTATTTTAGCCCAAGATTGAGTACTAGAAATATTATATTTTCTTTCAACCCATTCCTGAAATCCTCTCATTAATTCTAAATCCTCCTTATTAGAATTAGCTACACAAATACCATTTATAAAAGCCTCTAAAGCAAAGATAGAATCTCTCCCTAGATACATAATTGGTCTATTTTTAATGATTTCTATTATTTCCAAGACGCTTTTCATTCTATATCGTTTTTAGTCAATCCCTCTTTTAGGTGGACTATTTTCCCATATTTTTCCATACGGGGCATCAAAATTCTTAGCCCATTCATCAGGAGCTAATCCTTCTGGGTGTAAATTATCAAAAACCTTTCCATCAACTTCAACTCCCCAATGATAGCCATTTTTTGAAATATTACCTCCCTTTTTAACACCATATATATTAGGATATGGACTCATAAGTTCTTTCAACTCTCCTTTAATACCCCTTCCTTCTAATTCTTTTAGAATAGCTTTTGCACAATCTTTACAAGACCAATCTATATTTTTAAATTTATTAGCAACCTGACTAGCTATTGCATGACTTTCATTTACTCCCAATCCAAAAACAGTAGTCATTTCTGTGCCTGTCGCATTTCTAACTCCTGTAATTGGACTTTCTAACAATTCTCTTCTAGAAAAATTAATAGATTTTCTAAAAGAAAAATTAGGTAGTTTAATTAATGGGGCGATTTCTGCTGCTCCTGTTAATGCTGAAACTCCTTCAAATACTCTCGCACCTTCTTCTAGACTAAGGTTTCCTTCAGTTATTCTTTCTCGTGCATAACCATTTTTCCAAGTAAATC
>NZ_JBXVVH010000073.1:0-1202 GCF_057219185.1 Lacinutrix sp. YIN62 | reverse complement strand
GAAATAAGATTACACTTATCTTTAGACTATAAAACACCTTATACCGTGTATAAATTTACAGCTTAAAAACAAATTTTAACTGTAGCCGTATTTCAGGACAAGACAGCTGAAAAAACAGAACTAATTGAGAATTTTAGATTGGATAAAGAACAGAGGAATTAAATCGGAATTTGAAAAAGCATTTTCTGACTTAAAGAGAATGGGAGAAATTGTACCAAGTGCAAAAAGGACTTATGAGTTACTTGCCGAATTAAACTTTGACACCTCTGATTCTCAATCTAAACTATTGATATCGGAATTTAACGATATTAAATATCAATCAAACACTAACAGTTTCTTTTATTTCTATTTTCCAATTGTAACTCACATTCTATATTACAAACCTAAATATGAGAAATATATTTTAGGTTATTTAATTGGACCGAATTTTGCGAATGGAGATACAGAAACAAAGGATTTGATTCCACTAATTAAAAGTGCAATGAAATTCAAATTATCTGAAAACAAAAATTATCTGACTCAAGAAAGTCAAAATTGGATTCTAAATGAACTACCGAAAATGGAAAAAGAAGTTGAAAGAGAAGCTCAAAAGTGTTGGAAAGAACTAAACGAATGAAAGAAATCAAAATTGAGGTTTATCACAAAGAAGAGAAAGTAACGACTACTCTTTATGTTGAGCAGTTAACTGAAAATAAATTTCGGATGACTGACAATGACTTTTGCAATCCTAAATTGACTTTAGGAACAGAATTCGAAACGAAAATCAACAAAGAAAACAAACACGAGATAACAGAAATAACAAAGGAATCGGAATACATTACACGTAGATTTGGATTAACACCAAATCATAAAGAATCTGACTATCGAATGCTCGGCGAGGAATTGACAAAAAGAGGTGGATTTTGGCAAGTTGACCTTGGTAGTATTGCGACTGTCAATATTCCAAAGGGTTTTGAATTTGACATTGACCAAGTTATAAAGGACTTGGACTTGAAATTAGTAGAAATAACGGATTAAAAGCCAGCGTACAACAAAGAACTGTGGATAAAAACAAGTAAAAACTCATTAATTTTTCACTAACGTACTTCTATAAGTCTCTGGACTTGCTATCTTAGATTGGACGTTAAGTTGAGTTACTATCTTGCTTGATTTTAACTTAGAGAATTATGAGACAAAAATCACGTCATTTCACGTTAGAGTTT
>NZ_JBXVVH010000072.1:0-1212 GCF_057219185.1 Lacinutrix sp. YIN62 | reverse complement strand
TGACCCGTCCTGAAATAAGGCTACATAATTTTAAACATTATGTATAGAAATGACAAAGTCATTAGACGTTACAGTGAACCTTTCAAATTAAAAATTTTAGCCGAACTTACAATCGGAAAACACACAAAGAGCCAACTTTGTAAACTCTACTCCATTGCACCTACAACTGTAAACGAATGGATTAAAAAATACAATCGTAAAGACTTAATGAACACCAGAGTAAAAGTGGAAACTAAAGACGAAATATCTAGAATCAAAGCACTTCAAAAAGAGATTGAACAGCTTAAAAAACTACTACTTAAAAAGGATCTCGATGCTATGGTATTGGATTCTTACCTTGAAGTAGCAGCTGAAGACCTTGGGTACAAATCAGTTAATGAACTAAAAAAAAAGCTAAGTATAAAGCCTTAATTAAAGCTAAAGAAAAAGCTAAGAGATTTGCTTCTTTAACTACTATAACACATTGTTTTGGGCTTAAACGTGATGCGTATTACAAATACAAATCTAGAGCTGATAAACGTTTAGAACTCGAGAAACAGATTATAAAAATAGTTAGAAAAAGACGCAAATCTCTTCCTAGAGAAGGCGTACGTAAACTTGTAAAATCATTAGATGTAGATTTTAATAAAGGGAATATTAAAGTTGGTAGAGACACTTTATTTAATGTCCTTAGAAAACATCAAATGCTAACACTAAGAAAGAAAACTAGTGCCAGAACAACCAACTCTTATCATCGTTTTTATAAGTACAATAACCTAATAAAGAATATGAAAGTTACTAAATCTAATCAAGTTTGGGTCTCTGATATAACATACATTAGAACCCTAAAAGGTTTTTGTTACCTAGCCTTAATAACTGACATGCATTCTAGGAAAATAGTTGGGTATGATCTTAGCGATAGTCTTGAACTAAAAGGATGTGTAAGAGCACTAAACAAGGCCATTTACCAAGCTAAAAATATTAAACAACTTATTCATCATTCAGACAGAGGTATACAATATTGCAGTAATGTATACACGCAAATATTAAAAAGAAAAAAGATAGATATTAGTATGACCCAAGAAAATCATTGTTATGAAAATGCCATGGCAGAACGTGTAAATGGGATACTAAAAGATGAGTTTTATCTCGATCAAACTTTTGATAACGTAGCACAAGCAAAGAGAGCTACAAAAAATGCAATTAATTTATACAATGAAGTAAGATTACATT
>NZ_JBXVVH010000071.1:0-1216 GCF_057219185.1 Lacinutrix sp. YIN62 | reverse complement strand
TACAAAAGGCAGGTATCTAAAATCCAAACGGCAAAGTACGGTAGAACCCGTTTTTGGGACCCTCACACAGTTTATGGGACTTCGGAAAATCAACACTATAGGAATTCAACAAGCAAACAAAGTCATGCATCTGTCTGCAATTGCCTATAACTTGAAGAAATATTTAAAATTCATTGTAAAAAATGTGAAAATAGATGCCAAAAACCATGGGGTATTTGTTTTGTCTTGTAAAACGCTTGTTTAGGCCCCAAATAAAGCTGTTAGAACTAATATAATAGGCATCCTAAAACTTAAATAGTATTGGTTTTAACAAAGTAAAAGCCCTTGTAAAAGGAGCTTTTGAATGTTTTTTTATGTTTTTATAGACTTGTGCAACGATTACCGGTGTTGTAAACTGTGCTTTATTTGTTTTTTATTCTATTTACTTTGACATAAAACCAAGGTACAGGTTCAAATCCATTAGATTCGTCATTCATATATTCCATTAGTTTGTCCCAATTCTCAAAGGTTTCTATAAGTCCAAAATCATTTATTTTAATTCCGAATTTATCTTTTAAATCGTTCGATAAATCATTGCAATGAAATGAGTGGAAATCTCCACCAGCTTCAATTCCGATTATGTCGTAACCTAAAAACTCATTTTTTTCTAAATTTATCTCTTTGGTTTTGAGTTTGTTATAAATTCCAACTTCTCCAGTAAACATTTCAGTCGGTTTAGTCATTTCCAAAGCTTCGCTCAAGTCACATTCAGGAAAGCTGATACTTAATATTTCAAAGTCCGAATCGTTAGGAAAGAATTTTTCTTTGTATTCAGTCAATGTTTTTAAATCCGAAAATGTATTTATCCAACCAAGTTTATTTTCATTCAGCTTTATGTCAGCCCAAACTTGTATTTCCTCAACATTTTTGTCAGTCAGATTGAAAGTTCTTTTAGTTTCTTCTAATTCTTTCTTTTCAGTTGTTGCCCAAGAAATTGCCCAAGAGTCAAAAAAAGAGTCGTTTATACAACGACTACAAGTATAGATTTCCGAACCTTTAATCGTTCCGTAGTCGATAGGCTTTATTTTAATCAGATAATATGCTCCAATGTAGTGTTTCACTCGGTTTTCGGCATGTTCGTTAAGGGACATAGTTTACACAAGTTAAAGATTAGGGTTTACACTAAATTAGTTTCTAACCTTGTAGATTGTTGTTTGTTTCTAAGCTGCTTTTCATC
>NZ_JBXVVH010000070.1:0-1257 GCF_057219185.1 Lacinutrix sp. YIN62 | reverse complement strand
AACAAGATTATATAGAATTACAATACCAAAATAAAAAGGTGTAAAGAATATTGATTTTTGAATTATTTTCTTGATGCTCATCATCTTTTTCTAATTAAGCCTAACGTTTCGGCTATGGTTAGTACGGGAATTAAAAGTAATTAATTTCCGATTTAGCACTTAGCCAAAACTTTTTATTTTTATTTTATTTTTTTCTTTATAAAGCCAAATCAAAAAGATTTGGCGGACTTAGTAAATATACACAGACTTTTACTTAAGCACTAAAACCCGTATTAATTATAGCCATTGTTAGCTTTAGTTTTTATTGTTCGATTTCAGTTTCAAATTCAGGTTTTTTGAATTTATCATCAGAGACTTCCATAGCTTTGAATTCAATAACTTCAATGTTAAAAGCCATAGCTTTAATCCTTAAAGGTAGACAACCATACTTTTCAAAAATCAAATTTTTATGGTCTAATTTAAATTCAGAATAATTCTCTGGGTCAATTTTCAAATATTTACTGTTAAACCAAAGTTCAGCTGTTCCCATTTTAGATTTTAATAAAACTTTTTTACAAGGAATATCTAAAATAGTATCTGTTTCTTTAGTCTCAATGAATTCAACAAAAGCGTCCATTTCTGGGTGCTTATTTGTGTTCTTGACTATAGCTTCTTTTGAATTCTCTTTCCAAGCATAAACTTTCTTTTTTTCAGGTGAGTATAATTCAAATCCGTTTTCCAATCCAGTTGATGTTTCAGACATAAACCTATTTCCTTTATAAAAATATTTTTGAAGCATAAAACCCTGTTCTCCAAATACAGGTTTTAAAATTCGTTCTTTAAAAATACTATCTGTAAACATTTCAGGATTCGGATTTTCCATCGTTGTTTTATATGTTATTGTTCCCTCAAAACTCTGACTAAAAGATAAACTTGTAAAAATTAATAAAGTCAGATAAATTATGTTTTTCATTTCGTTCTGTTAAATTAAAGCTAACTATTGTATAAGTGCAACTCACTTGCACATATATTCCTTATGCAATATAGTTTATTTTAATACATATAATGATAGCCAAAAGGAGATTATTAAGCTGTGCTAGGCATTACGATTGGGGTTTCCCCTAAGAAAGTATATTTAATAGCCGTTTATAAACAGTTGTAGTCGTTTATAATCGTTTAAAAACAGCTAAATATTGCTGCTTAATGAATAAGTTATTTGCAGAACTATTTATAATCGTTTATAAATAGGCTGTTATACTTGTATTAAAAATAAGGCAT
>NZ_JBXVVH010000069.1:0-1351 GCF_057219185.1 Lacinutrix sp. YIN62 | reverse complement strand
TCTTCTGGTTTCATAAATGTGTTAAAGTTAATAAATAAAAAAATCTCGAGGGTGAATTAAACCCCGAGATTTTTAAACTTACACAGTTTATGAGATACTGCCCAACCATTCTCATATCCACCTCAACCCCAATTCATATGGAATAAAAGATAACTAATAGAGCCACCAGTTGGGTTGCCATAATCATCACGATAACAATTTTTTATTCTCATAAAACCATCGCAAACCCACATATGTCCATCTGTGTAATCGTGAAATATCCACCATCCAGTATCTCTTCCACCTCCAAGTATAACAGGTCTGTTTACTCTTAATTGTTGCTTAACAGTTTCTCTATTATAACCTGTTTGATTTGCAGTTGAATAATTAAAGTGGTTGGTAAAAAGACCAGCAGTATTATAATCTTTATCAACTCCAGTTCCATCACAATTATAACTTACATCAGAAATTACATTATGTATATCACTTATTAGCGATGCTGTGGTTGTTGTTCCATAGTTGTTTGGCATATTAGACCAATTATAATTTGTTGGATAATTATGATACTTCATAACTTGGGCAATAGCAATGGGAACACATCCAGCATACGCGTGACCACAAGGAACATTACAATTTAAATTCGGCATATAAGTGTTAAAACCACAATTTTGATTCCATTTTGTCGATAGTAATGGATTAACAATTTCCGTTTCATCATCACAAGAGTTCCAATCCGGCGGATCTAAAGGACATCTTTGTGATAAAAAACTATCCCATTCTGATTCTAATTCTTTAGTTTGCTTTATGTTTTTATCTCTTATCGTTTGTATTGTTTCCTTTGTTAAGGAAAGCCATTCTACAAGACCAGAAGGATAACTTTCTGCATCAGTTCTAAACTCATTTGTTTCTGAAAAAGCTAAAATAGGAGAAACTCTATTATCTGCGGATAAAATTAAGAAACCTTTATTTTCATAATTAATAATGTAAAAAACTGTTTCCTCTTTTTCATCCTTAATTGGCAAGATTTCTTTTACTTTATTTCTTTCTTTTGATAATGAATTAGATTCAGAATTGCTTTTGAAAAGAATATTATTAGCAATTTTCCGAGCTAATTTTTATTGGATTAAATTATCATATTCTTGAATTGGATTTACATTTATTTCTTCATTTTCACTGCAAGAGAATAAAAATATTCCTAATAGCATTAGAATTAATAACTGTTTCATTTGTCTAATTTTCTTCATAATTGTTTGTTTTAGTTTGGCTAAATGTCTTGTCCTGAAATACGGCTACAGTTAAAATTTGTTTTTAAGCTGTAAATTTATACACGGTATAAGGTGTTTTATAGTCTAAAGATAAGTGTAATCTTATT
>NZ_JBXVVH010000067.1:0-1441 GCF_057219185.1 Lacinutrix sp. YIN62 | reverse complement strand
ATCTTCTGGTTTCATAAATGTGTTAAAGTTAATAAATAAAAAAATCTCGAGGGTGAATTAAACCCCGAGATTTTTAAACTTACACAGTTTATGAGATACTGCCATTACATTTATCTTTAGACTTTAAAACTCCTAATATGGTATATAAATTATCAGCGTAAATTCAATTTTAACCTGTAGCCATATTTCAGGACGAGACATATAAAACAGAACTCAAATTGAAAATTGAATTTCATAAAATATTTTATCTTTTCTGCATAATTTTTGTATTTCAATCGTGTACAGTTTTATCTCAAAATTCAAGAGTTTCTAAAGAACCTCGTTTATCGAAAATATACACATCTGATATTGACAATTTCTATAAAGCGTTCGATTTAGCAATAGATGATACTGATAATGCCAAAATTATTTTCAAAAAAGAATATTTCTCAAAAGGAACAAAAGGTCTTAAAGATTTCTATAAAACTAAAATCGGAAACGTTGAAAAATTTGCGGAATTTGTGATTAGACACAAAGAATTCTACAAATCAATTAGAAACGATATTACAAATATTGATGATTTAAAAGAAAGAATTTATTCAAATTTTGATTCTTTCAAAAGTATTTATCCAAATGCAGTTTTTCCCGATGTATATTTTGTGATTGGAAAATTTCAATCAAACGGAACAATTTCAAAGAGAGGCTTATTAATCGGAACAGAAATCCTTTGTCGAACAGAAAACACAAATACAGAAAATTGGAATAAAGATATTTTGAGAATTAGTATGTTGAGAAAACATATCCCAATAACTGTCAGTCACGAATTGGTACACTTCAATCAATCAAAAATGGAAGATGGAAATACATTGCTTTCGAAAAGTATGAGAGAAGGTTCGGCAGAATTTATAGCGGAATTAATAAGTGGAGAAACTGATGGAGATTATTCTGAATTTATTGGAAAAGAAACAGAAATATGGAATGACTTCAAAACTAACAAAAATAAAAGTATTTGGTATTCTTGGCAAAAAGCAAATGAACAAAGACCAAAAAATGCAGGATATTGGACTGGGTATTTAATTTGTAAAGCATATTACGAACAAGTTAAAGATGAGGAAAAAGCAGTTTTAGATATTTTAAGTATTAAAAATTATAATGAATTTTACGAAAAAAGTAAAGTGGAAAAATATATAAAAAAGAACTTTGGGAAATGAAAATACGTTTTACAACAAAGAGTATAGTTAATTGCTAATAATTTATGTTTACAAAATTTAGCGAATTTTATTAAGATCAGTTTAATTTTAGTACTTTAGTTGTTTAACACGCAACTAACCATACTCAAACACGTTAGCTCCAATAGGGTATGGTAAAGAAACATCGTTTACAAAGTTAAAGGGACATCGTTTACACTTTTTAAAGACTAAATTTCTGAATAAAAACAGAAATTATGCCTTGGAAAGAAACG
>NZ_JBXVVH010000066.1:0-1550 GCF_057219185.1 Lacinutrix sp. YIN62 | reverse complement strand
TCGTCTAAAATTTTTAATTTGAATGATTCACTGTAACGTCTAGTAACTCTGTCATTTTTATACATAATCTACTTGAATTATGTAGCCTTTATTCAGGACGAGTCACAATTAAGCCCAACGTTGTTGTATAAGATTAGTTGCGTGTTTCAAGCAACTAATTTACTAGATTAATCACGAACGGCGAAATTCCGAAGGAATTTCCCAAGTGAGCCAAAACTAGCAATTAATTTTATACGGTGTTGCCACACGTTTTTTTCGCTAATCTTTGTCAAATCCATTAAATTCCATTCTTTTCATTTTCGGACAATTATTCACGATTATATCAAATTCTGATACTTTATTATTCGGTGTAACGAATTGTTTACTAATAACTTTATCAAAACTATAAGTCAATTCATAAACGTTTTTAAATTCAGTCGGTTTTATTGTTAATTCGGCTTTTTCAGATTCAGTTTTCTGTGGGATAGTATATAATTCCAAAGCGATTTCGTTTTCACGCAATTTTTTTAGTTCAGATATTAAGTTAGCATCTGCTTCGAGTTGATGAAAGAATAGAACTGAACTTTGATTGAATTCATACGATGGTGTATTTCCGTCACAAGGTTCGTAAATCACGAACTCATTATCCAGCTTTTTTAAACTAATCCAATGTCTTGGAAATCCTTTTAAATAAACTTTCTTTGGTTTTTGTTTTTTAGAAATTTCTTTCTCGTAATAAGAAATTGCGTCATTATCCATTCTATTCGGTTTCCAGTTAATTACCTTTTCATAAACCTTTGAATTCCGAGTTGTGTCGATAAAAAGTTGATGTTTAGTTAAGTCAAGGCTTTTCGGATTATTTCTTTCTAAAATTGTATCTAAATCGATTTTCCACGCAGGAATTTCAGTCGGTTTATTTTCCGCTTGTTTTGGTTCTTTCTTCTGTTTGCAAGAAATCAGAATTCCCAAAATTAATGTTATGTAGATTGTTTTTCTCAAATGTGTGGCAACTATTGTATAAGAGCAACACACTTGCACTTATATTCCTTATGCAATATAGTTTATTTTAATACGTATAATGATAGCCAAAAGGAGATTATTAAGCTGTGCTAGGCATTACGATTGGGCTTTCCCCTAAGAAGTTATATTTAATAGCCGTTTATAAACAGTTGTAGTCGTTTATAAACGTTTAAAAACAGCTAAATATTGCTGCTTAATGAATAAGTTATTTGCAGAACTATTTATAATCGTTTATAAATAGCTTGTTATACTTGTATTAAAAATAAGGCATAAAAAAAATCCTCAACATATAAATGTTGAGGATTTCTAAAAAAGGCGACGACCTACTCTCCCACGGTTGTAGTACCATCGGCGCTAATGGGCTTAACTGCTCTGTTCGGAATGGTTAGAGGTGAGCCCCATCGCTATAATCACCTTAAATCTTGCGGTCTGTGCTGTTTCTTGTGTTAACTGCTAACCGTATGTTATAACATATTGAAAAAAAATAAATGAATTTGTATGGTAATAATAATTATTGAACTTTTAAAAAAACAGGCGTACAATAAGCCTAT
>NZ_JBXVVH010000065.1:0-1587 GCF_057219185.1 Lacinutrix sp. YIN62 | reverse complement strand
GTTTCTTTCCAAGGCATAATTTCTGTTTTTATTCAGAAATTTAGTCTTTAAAAAGTGTAAACGATGTCCCTTTAACTTTGTAAACGATGTTTCTTTACCATACCTTATTGTTGCCAACGTTTTGTATAAGATTAGTGGCGTGTTTAAGTACCTAATTTAGTAAACAAATACTTGCCCGCGGAAAATTCCTAAGGAATTTTCCAAGTAGGCTAGAACTAGCCATTAATTTTATACTTTGTTGCCACACGTTATTTTTCGCCAGCTTTTAGGATTCTTAATTCAGATAATAATTCGTCAATAAAGCTTATTAATTCTTGTTCATTTAAAGTGCTAAAATCCTTTTTTAATTTGTTCAATTCGTTTTCGTGGATTGTGAAATCAGAAACTGAATTAATTCTTTGGTCACAATATACTCGTAAGTCAAAGTCGACGGTTTTAGCCTCCCAAAAATAAACTACATACTTGTCTTCGAAACACCAAATATCCATTTTGAAATAATTTTCGCCAATTTCAAAACCTTCAAAAACTACGTCTATTGATTTATGTCGCCAAATCTTAACAAACGGAAAACAAGTATCTTTATAACGTTCTTCAATTCTGTTTGCTAAATACTGTGGTAAATCATTTAGCATATTACGAATAGAAATTGCTGTTTCTAAGTTCTGATCAGACTGAATTGTATCGTAGAATTTTTTTAGTGCTATTGTATCCATTGTGTTAGTGTTCAAATATTTTATTAATTCGCCATATTGTCTTAAAATACTACTATTGTTAATATTTTGAGAGACAATAATTGAAGGAATTATCCAATTATTATACAGACTGGCTTTGTTGTGATTAGTGTCGAAAACGGGAATTAATTTTAAAGAGCTTTCAATCGATTTACGTTCGACAACTGTCCAATCTCTTTTATCAGGTCTTTTAGCTGAATTTAATGTTAGATAAACAATCGCAACTACTTCATATTCATTCTCAATTTTACCTACATATTTAGGTAATTGACGGAATTGGTCAACAGCATTATTAATTTTATTCTCTATAATAATTGCTTTTTTTGATAAATCATCAGTAATTAAGATGTCAATTTTATGCTTTTCGATATGTATTTTGCTATTTCGAAAGTCATTTTTCTCAACATTAGTTTGATTGTTTTTACCATTGTCTTTATTCAGCAAATCGATAAAAAGGTGTAAGTATTTAGTTCCTTCAAGATGTTTTTCATTTGGATTTAGGAAAGATGCAAAAATGAAACTGTGAAAATTTTCACGATAATAAAAATCGGAAGCTAATGTAAAAACGTTGAAACCAATTTCACTTCTGTCTTTGCGCGACTTTCTATATTCCTTACCTAATTTATAGGTTTCATTGAGGAATTTTTCCGTTTGAAGGTTATGAAGATTTAAAATTTTATCGCAATGTTCAATGAATTTCATAATGTGTGGCAACGTTGTTGTATAAGCTTTGTTGCGTTGTTTAAGCATTTGACCCGTCCTGAAATAAGGCTACATAATTTTAAACATTATGTATAGAAATGACAAAGTCATTAGACGTTACAGTGAACCTTTCAAATTAAAAATTTTAGCCGAA
>NZ_JBXVVH010000064.1:0-1597 GCF_057219185.1 Lacinutrix sp. YIN62 | reverse complement strand
AAGTAAGATTACATTTATCTTTAGACTTTAAAACTCCTAATATGGTATATAAATTATCAGCGTAAATTCAATTTTAACCTGTAGCCATATTTCAGGACGAGACATTACAAAAATGAATAAACAAAAAGTAATTAAATTTAGATTTAAAATTCCTTTTCGAACTATTGCTAATTTTCAGGGCGAAAGAATGTATGAGGAGACTCTTGAAGATCATTTTAGATATTCTATTTGTGAACCAATTAGACAAAAAAATATTAAATATGAATTTGATTTTCATGCATTTGACGTTCCTGAAGGGTTTGGTATGGAATTAATAATGCAAAGTGATAATTTTGATATGGACTCTATTGTTAAAAAATTAGTCAAAATGGGATTTAGACTTGGTTTAAAAGTGACAAAATATTCAAATGGAAAATGGATTGATCTATATAATGATTCAAGACGAATACTCTACAATTTTTAAATATGGAAGAGCATATTGTTGAACGATTTTCTGGAGGAATGAATATTGACGGAAGTGGCTATGTTTCAAAAATTTTTGTGAATAATAAAGACTTTATCAAAAAGGGAAATGAAGTAGTAAAATTTGAAAGTAATGGTTATGAAATGACTTTAACTGCGGGAGAAAGTGGTATAATTGAGATACTAATATCTGAAAATCAAAAATTATTACAAAACGATATTTTATGGAAAATAAAAACTACACCTAACAAAACCTAAACTGCATTAAAACGCAGCTTAGCCGAACCGTTACCACCAATTTGAAAAAAATTAGAACTTTAATATTAACCATATTGATTTCCATAACCTTAAGTGTGATTTATGGAATTACGCACGATTTTATTACATCAAAAATCTCACCTGAATTTTACACAAAACTGACTTTTTACAATTTTGGAATTTTAGATGATTATTCGAGAGAATTTAGCGGAAATTGGACTTTTGCTCTGATTTGGGTTGGATTTTTCTCAACTTGGTGGTTTGGTCTTTTAACTGGGCTGATTCTCGGAATTGTCGGAATGAAATATAGCGGCGAAAAAAAATTACTTAATAAAACGCTGAAATCAATACTAATCGTAATCGGAATTACAATTCTGTTCGGATATACTGGATATGGAATTGCGGAATTAAATCCATTGGAAATTATTACGAATTATAACTTCCCGTTTGAAATTGAGCATAAAGCGGAATTTAATAAAGTGGCGAAAATCCATAATTTCTCATATATCGGAGGAATTGTCGGACTGATAATCGGAACGTTGAATCAAATAAAAAACTGGTGGTAACACTGGTAATCGTTGCACAAGTCTATAAAAACATAAAAAAAGCAAGCTATTTTATAATATGTACAAGTGAGCTTGTACTTATATGGTAGCTGCTTACAGGCTGACCATTTTTTAAAAGAAATACGTTGGAAAATAGTTTATCTTCGCTTTCGCTACGTAAACGATTATAACCAAACAACACATATACTTAAACGTTGGCAAGCATTTTGACTCGTCCTGAATAAAGGCTACATAATTCAAGTAGATTATGTATAAAAATGACAGAGTTACTAGACGTTACAGTGAATCATTCAAATTAAAAATTTTAGACG
>NZ_JBXVVH010000063.1:0-1764 GCF_057219185.1 Lacinutrix sp. YIN62 | reverse complement strand
GTTTCTTTCCAAGGCATAATTTCTGTTTTTATTCAGAAATTTAGTCTTTAAAAAGTGTAAACGATGTCCCTTTAACTTTGTAAACGATGTTTCTTTACCATACCATATTATGGGCAACGTTGAGTGTAAAATGCGTTTTAATGCATTTTTACACATTGTTACCTGCTTTTATTTTATTTCTAATATTTCAAAATCATGCTTCATATAAAATTCCTCATTGAGAGAAATTTTTGGAGTATAGTACTCTTTATTTATGATTTCAGTCAATTCCTCTAAGTTTGTTTCACGAAACATGAAGAGGTTTTTTTGATTTACCTGATAATTATGAGTTGCTTCTCCGACTGAATTTAAGTATCCTGCTACTATCATACTTTCAAATATTTCACTGAATAATTTTTTATCCTCTCTCATTAAAATTTGACAGTCATACCAAATAAAGACTCTATTTTTTGGCTCTGTCTCAAAATTCAGAAGCACATCATAAATTGCATGAATATTCCTTCCCATTTCAAACCCCCATGGAATAGTCATACAAAGTTGGTAGCAGTAATCGTCAATTGATTTTATTTGCTTTCCAAATAATGGACATATTTCAGTATTTCCATTTGTCGCAATCTCTTGGATAACATTTGTCCCGAACCATTGCAATGGAGAAAAATCATCTTTTTCGAATTCACTTTTTGATAGGCAAATTAAATTTGAATTAAGAGCAAGATTAACTCCTTCTTTAATCCAGTTAAATTCTGATATTTCTCCAGTTTCTATTTGTTTCATTCGATTTTGTCAATTACAGCTAACGTGTTTGTATAAGATTAGTTGCGTGTTTTAAGCACCTAATTTAACAAATACAAACCGAATAGAAAGTCCGCGAGGACTTTCGTAAATAAGCTAAAGCTAGCAATTAATTTTATACGGTGTTGTGTGTAGGCTTTTCTTTCAGATTTTTAATTTCAGTTATTAATTCCGCTTTTTGATTTTCGGTCAATTCATTAAATAATTTTACTTTCTTTCCTTTATAGTTGAATATTATTTCTCCCATTATATGGCTAAAAAGCAATTTTCTATTCAGAGATATATTCCGCAATGTTTTGTCATAAGTCGATAATGAATTTTCTTGGATTTCATTCCGAATATTTTCTACGTGTTTCAATTTAAAACTTTGTGTTTTAGTTAGAAAAGTTCCTTTTTTACTTAAAGTCATTTTTCCATTTTCAATTCGTAATTCTTGTCGTCCATTAATAAGCCACAAAAATTGTCGTAATCCGATAGTTGCAACAATTGGGTGAATAACAAAAAACACAAGTATGAATTCCGTTGTAATTTCATTTCCGTTTATAAAACCTTCTATAATTCCAGAAAAAAATAGTCCACAGGAAAATAATGTAAATGCGAGTGCAATAAATGTGTTTCTCGAATTATTTGACGCAAATAAATCATTACTTTTCGGTAAGCATTCAAACTTTTTCCTATTCAAACCGAAAGTGAAAATTCGGCTGTAATGATATTGAAAATTTATTGATTTATCTTTAATGTTCATTGGTTTGTGGGCTTACAGACAACGTTTTGTGTATGAGCAGTAGCTCCTGCACGAGCGTTGATTTATAGTTTTAGTTTGCTTTCTTCTTTAATTTTCCTTGTGACCACAATCTGAGCTATTGCTTATACACGTCTTAAGTTTACAATTCATTAAATTTAAACATAAATAAGAAAAGACAAAAGAGAGGAATAAGGTTATGATACACGCAGAAGCTTAAGACTTCGTCA
>NZ_JBXVVH010000062.1:0-1825 GCF_057219185.1 Lacinutrix sp. YIN62 | reverse complement strand
ATGAGAAACCAATTTTTATTGCGAGTCTTTTTTGCCTAGCATAACTAAAGTTAAGAGATAACTAAGCCACTTTTAAATTCCTTTACTATCTTTAGCAACAAACTTGTGCAACAGGCACAACACCTATACGCAATACCCTGCGGGATACTGCGCATAGCCAAACCGTTGCCAGTAATTTAAAAAAAACTCAAATTCCTATGAAAAACATACTTATATTATTCTTTTTAACTATTAATTTATCACTTTATTCACAAGATAAAAAGATAGAAATTCAAGAATATAAATATGTAGTAGATTCGATTTACTCTACAAATATTCAAGATTATAGAACTATAAAAATATTCTTACCTACAGATTATTCTGAAAAACAAAAATATCCAATAATCTATACTTTAGATGGAGAATGGATGTTTGAACCAACAGTTTCTGAATCAAAAATTTTAATGGATTTTTACGTTATTCCAAAGTCAATTATTGTTGGTGTTTTTCACAAAAACAGAAATGAAGATTTAGGGATTAATTGGAATACTGGAGAATTTAACAAAAGTAGTTTGAATTTTAACCTTTTTTTAAATCAAGAATTAATCCCTAAAATTGACTCGACTTATTCAACTTCTGGGTTTAATACTTTGGTTGGACATTCAAATTCAGCAACATTTTGTGCAAAAGTTTTAACCCAAAAAGAACAACCCTTTCACGGTTTTATCGCTTTAAGTCAAAATCTTTTTGGAAATCAATTACAAGAATATATAGAATTCACAAACAGAACATTTAATAATTTGGTTTTCTATTTTGTTGCTTCTGGAAAAAGAGATGCTACAGCAAGAATAGAATCGGGAATGAAATTAGATAGTTTATTTAAAATCAACCAAAATGTGAATATTAAAACTCAACATTCACTTTACGATGCCGACCATAGCGGAATTGCCGGAAAAGGACTTAACAATGGAATTTCGCATATATTTTCAGAATACAAACATTATAATGATTGGGATGAAAGACTAACTGATTCTTTACTTAATCAAAATGTTAATCCATTTGATTTTATAAACCAACATTCTAAAAAACTAAAAAAAATCTACGGTATTAATTTTAAAGTAAACAGTGATGATATAGGTCTAATGAAAGTTTTGGCAAAGAATGATAGTGATGTAGAAGAAATAAAAGATTACGAAATTAATCATATTGGAAAATCTAGTTACTTCTATGCTAGCTACGCACAATATTTTGAGTTTTTAAAAAGTTATGATAAGGCATTAGAGTATTGGGAGAAAAACCTTGATGAAAATCGAAAGAATAAAATAAATTTCTTTTACTACAGAAGACCAATTGAGTTAATTCACAAAAAAATGAATGAACCAAAAAAAGCTATCAAGTTTGCCGTAAAATGGAAAGAAAAAGCTCCTGAGTTTTCTCAAAATTTTAATTTAAAAATTGCAGAAATAACTTTAGAAAGTAACATAAAAAAGAAAGTTGGTTTAAAATCAATCCAAGAATATATAAAAAATTTCAATAAAGAATCGGATACGAATTTGAAAAGAGCGAAAGAAATAGAAATTAAACTAAAAGAATAAAAACTACTGGCAACACCGTATAAAATTAATTGCTAGCTTTAGCTTATTTACGAAAGTCCTCGCGGACTTTCTATCTGTGATTTATTTGCTAAATTTAGTGCTTAAAACCCACTACTCTCCATATACAAAACCGTTGCCAACCATTATGACTCGTCCTGAATAAAGGCTACATAATTCAAGTAGATTATGTATAAAAATGACAGAGTTACTAGACGTTACAGTGAATCATTCAAATTAAAAATTTTAGACGA
>NZ_JBXVVH010000061.1:0-1970 GCF_057219185.1 Lacinutrix sp. YIN62 | reverse complement strand
CTCAATTGAAAATGAGAAAATAATTTTTCTTGGTACTTTTTTTTGCCTTGCATAACTAAAGTTAAGAAATAACTAAGCCGCTTTTAAATTCCTTTACTATCTTTAGCAACAAACTTGTGCAACAGGCACAAGGTGTATAATTCATTGCTAGTACTCGCCTACTTACGAAAATCCGCAAGGATTTTCTATTCGGTTTGTATTTGCTAAATTAGTTGCTTGAAACACGCAACGAAATCATACACAACAACGTTGGCAACAAGCTGAAAAATGAAAACTCCATTAAATATATTATTTCTGATTTTAATTCTAATATCTTGTAAAAAAGAAGGAGATAAGGCAGAGGAAACAATAAAAGAAAAAACAAAGCAGATTGTTTTAATATCAAAATACGCGCCAAAACCATACAAGCACTATCGTTTAAAACAAGATACCCTAGGAAAACAATCAAATAAAAAATCGGGTCCTTACACACCTGTTAAAAGTCCATCATTTTCATATTTCGATTCACAAAATAATATAAATAGTTGGAAGCCAAAAGCAAATGAAATTGACACTTTAGTAATCCCATATTATAGAGAATATTTGGAATTGAGTACTCAAAATACATATACCTCTATACCTAATACTTATCTAATAAAAAATGGAGATACAATTGTTTTTGAATATAAAAACAAACTTCCAATAGCAAAAATAACCAATCGTCAAGTCAATGATGTTGAATTAAATTATAACAATCATAGGCTAAAAGAATTATTTGACAATACGTATTCAAGTCATCAAAAAGTATATCTTGCCTTTATATTTACTAAGCAAAAAACAAATGATACGTATATCGATTTTAGCGAAAGAGGAAAAGAAACAACACTCAATTTTTATAAAAAGGCGATTGATGACGGAAAGATAGAATCAGTTTTTTTAGATTCATTACATAAAGAAAAATTGATTTCGAATGACAATTATTTATATCGTAAAGAAGTGTTAAATGGATTAATAGAGAATCATAAAAAAAATAAAATAATTAAAAAATGGATAGACCAAAATAAGCTACTATCAAATAAAGAAATTATTGAAACTGTTTATGGATTGGATTTATCAAAAACTGACTCTTTAATGACTTTTTCATATTTCAGAGATTATTTAAATACCATTTCTAGATACAATCTTTCTCTTATTCAAGAATATAATGGAAGTTCTGGCGGCTCTTATATTGACTCAAGAGTTCGTTTTGATTCTATTTTAAAAGACAAAAGGTTCAATCAAACTGCAAAAAACTATCTTCTATTTGATGCATATAATGGAATAATCCAAAGTTTTAGAGTTAGAGACAAAGAAAAATATTTTAAAAAATTACAAGATAATACTACTGATAGAGAACATTTAAATGAATTACAAAAGGACTTAAAATTAGATTTTAGTAAATCGAACAAATTAGTTTTAACCAATTTTGAGAATGACACAATTACTTACTCTAAAGTTTTAAAAAATAACAAAGGAAAGTGGTTGTATATAGATGTTTGGGCAAGTTGGTGTAAACCTTGTAGAGAGACAATGCCAGAATCAAATAAACTCAAAAAGCAATTTGATAAAGAAAATATTGCATTTATCTATTTGAGTTTAAATGATAAAAAAGAAAACTGGAAAAAAGCAATAGAATCTGATAGTATTTCAAAAGGTCAAAATTTTTTCATAGAAAACGGAAATGTTTCTAAAGTAATTGAGGATTTAGGAATTAAAACAATACCACATTTCTTAATTTACAATCCAAAAGGTGAATTAATAAATGGATATGCAAATAGACCAGGAAGAGGTGCTAAAGAACAGTTAGAAAAATTATTAATCGAATAATAAAGCCAGTTGCCAACAACGGTAATCGTTGCACAAGCCTCTAAAAACATTCAAAAGCTCCTTTTATAGGAGCTTTTACTTTGTTAAAACCAATACTATTTAAATTTAGGATGCCTATTATATTC
>NZ_JBXVVH010000060.1:0-2110 GCF_057219185.1 Lacinutrix sp. YIN62 | reverse complement strand
GTTTCTTTCCAAGGCATAATTTCTGTTTTTATTCAGAAATTTAGTCTTTAAAAAGTGTAAACGATGTCCCTTTAACTTTGTAAACGATGTTTCTTTACCATACCCAATGGCATACAACGGTTCGGCTATGAAGCGTACCACTCTGTGTTGTGCCTGCGGCAGAGCGGTATGCTTTATGAGCCATTGTTATAGCCCGTTTTTACAATATTTCTTCAAAATCATTAAAGAACTGTCTATTTCAATACACATCTCTTTATAATCTTCTGAAACCTGTTCTTGACTTTTATTTGCTAGAAAAAATAGTTTTTCAGAAAGAAATAGTAACTCTTTTACTACCTTATTAGTTTTGTCGATATTATTTACTTGACACCATTTATTTATTGTATTTAATGACAAACCTGACAGCGCTGTTTGGAAATTTGAACTATTTACAATCTTTATCACCTTTCTTTGTAAATCTATTCTATTAAGGAATTCACTCATTTGTTACTTTTTCTATAATGAATTGGAACCAATCATTTATTAATTTAAATTCTTTGCTTATATAATTATAGTCATCTGTATTAATATTTTCACCAATCCCTCTTGTGGAAAGTATTCTAGCTCCCATAAGTAAACTAAAGCTCTTATCTGAAATACTTATTGAATCTGATGATATATTTAATGCTGAAGTGCGTGAAAATATTTTCTTATCAAGAAAACCAAGAGCATAACATGTTGCAAAATTCCTAATTGCAAGAAAAATCATAGACAAATCAAAATCTCTTGAATTAGAACTTTCTAAAAGAGATTTATACGAATCAACAAATAGTTTTTGAAACTTCATTAAATCTTCTTTCCCTCTCTTATACTTTTGCGGTTCTCCTAGTTCGGATATGAAGTTTTTCCCATCTGGAGAAAAAGCGATTTTAGATTCCAAGAATAAATGCCAGGCAAATGGGTTTCCCTCTTGCCAAAGTTCATTAATTCTTTCTTTAGTATAGATAGAATATTTATTCGGATCAATATCTGATAGGATCTCATTTGATGATTTTATAACTAACAAATCAATATCGGAATATGAATCAATTTCACCACGACAAACTGAACCAAAAGTGTATATATACATTACCTACGATTAAAGCGTTTTAATAATATTGACATAAATAAACCAAAACTAATAAGGCGCATTAACGTAATAAAGGATAAATATAAATCAGAGTAATATGATGGCTTTACAACGCCTAGAAATATGCTAGGTGCTTTAATAGCAGAATTAATATAATCACTTAAAAGATTAAGGTTACCACTCTTAAATACGTCAAAAACAGACATGATTATACCTAAAAATAGAATTGACCTTAAAAGGTAAAGAGGTTGTTCTCCATTACCCCAAACAAATTCTTGAATTTTGAAATTGCTCCAAATTAAAAACATTTTAACACGATTCCATTTTTTGTATTTATTTCTGTAATATGTTTTGTTCGAATGCCAAGAAGCGTATAGGTGTTCTTTTGTCGCGGATAATTCTATCCTTATCGCCTTGTTAACAGATTCTGAATCACCAAGAGATTGATAATTCATTCTTAAAGAACGAGCGAACTTTAAAACAAGATTATCATAACTAGGACAATTATTCAATAGTATATCATTGTCAATCGTTGTTTTTTAAAATGTTGCGTACTCAAACTTGCTACCTGGAAATGAACTTCCTGTAAAATTACTACTTGCAAACTTGCAACCATTAAAATTACAGCTATCAAACACACAATCTCTAAAATAGCAACCTTCAAAAAAAGTATGGCTAAAGTCTACATTTTCAAATCTCTTTTTTTTGGAGCCAATCCTCACAAATATCTTATTATGGTATGACTCATTCTTTAGGTCTGAATCAAATATTTTATCCTCTATTTTTTCTTTATCGTTACCAATCATATTTTTGATATTCTGTTCATATTCACCACCTAATGAGTATAATGGGCTATAACGTTTCGTGTAAAATGCGTTTTAATGCATTTTTACACTTCTTAAGTTTACAATTCATTAAATTTAAACATAAATAAGAAAAGACAAAAGAGAGGAATAAGGTTATGATACACGCAGAAGCTTAAGACTTCGTCAACATTGAAAA
>NZ_JBXVVH010000059.1:0-2164 GCF_057219185.1 Lacinutrix sp. YIN62 | reverse complement strand
AAGGTAAATCGGGAACATTGGGGTCTATTATTTTAATTCCTTCAGTCATTCTTAATTCCATTGTTGCTGTGGTTGCAGATGTTAATATGAATTCGCCTTTGTATGCTTTGCCTGTGGACAAATCTTTAATACTAAGTAAATATTTATTTGGAGTATAAATAGTCATGCCAAAAGGGGCTAAATAAGGTTCTGAATACTCTGTGGTTAAAACGTTTACTTTTTCAACACCTTCATCAATAAATTTATATTTCCCATATAATTGATCCCAAAAAATTGTAGATCCAGGGACTGGATCGGGAGACATTTCTCTTTCTATTATAACCAGTTTAAAAGAACTGCCATTTCCATTGTCCCAAAGCCAGGTACCTACAACGGCATCGTGGTGGTTGTTAACATCTTTTATATAAGCGCCACTTCGTATACGTACGTTTCTAAAGTTTTCGTTGTTAATTATGGTTTGAGATTTACAGCTTAAAGCCGAAATACAAATAATAAATAGTAGTAAGTTTTTCATTTTTTATGTTTTTTAAATTAATTACAATCGTTTGCTTTTACGCTTTTTCTATTATTACTCCCCTTTAATTTTGCCCAAGATGTAAAGTCATTAATAGCTCCTCTATACAGTGTCATTCCAAGATTATGGTAAGCGTTATTAAGAAAATCTACAAGCCCTTTTTCGTTTACGCTATTGGAATAATTTTCATTAATTCCGGATTGACTATTGTATCTACGTATTATTCGTTCAGCATCTCCTGCAAAGAACCATGCTAGGTTTTGAAAGGCAGTGATGGTAGCATAATTATTGATGTTACTTTTCGATTTATAAATAAAAATAGCAGAAAAGAAACAAATTTTAAGTTTACTCCTTAACTGCTATTTTTTACAACGTACCTGATTGTACTTCGTTTTTATTGCTTTGTTAACACCATAGATGTGGGTATAGAAAAAGGTAAATCGGGAACATTGGGGGCTATTATTTTAATTCCTTCAGTCATTCTTAATTCCATTGTTGCTGTGGTTGCAGATGTTAATATGAATTCACCTTTGTATGATTTACCTGTAGACAAATCTTTAATGACAAGTAAATATTTATTTGGAGTATAAATAGTCATGCTAAAAGGGGCTAAATAAGGTTCTGAATACTCTGTGGTTAAAACGTTTACTTTTTCAACACCTTCATCAATAAATTTATATTTCCCATATAATTGATCCCAAAAAATTGTAGATCCAGGGACTGGATCGGGAGACATTTCTCTTTCTATTATAACCAGTTTAAAAGAACTGCCATTTCCATTGTCCCAAAGCCAGGTACCTACAACGGCATCGTGGTGGTGGTTAACATCTTTTATATAAGCACCACTTCGTATACGTACGTTTCTAAAGTTTTCGTTGTTAATTATGGTTTGAGATTTACAGCTTAAAGCCGAAATACAAATAATAAATAGTAGTAAGTTTTTCATTTCTTATGTTTTTTAAATTAATTACAATCGTTTGCTTTTACGCTTTTTCTATTATTACTCCCCTTTAATTTTGCCCAAGATGTAAAGTCATTAATAGCTCCTCTATACAGTGTCATTCCAAGATTATGGTAATCGTTATTAAGAAAATCTACAAGCCCTTTTTCGTTTACGCTATTGGAATAATTTTCATTAATTCCGGATTGACTATTGTATCTACGTATTATTCGTTCAGCATCTCCTGCAAAGAACCATGCTAGGTTTTGAAAGGCAGTGATGGTAGCATAATTATTGATGTTACTTTTCGATTTATAAATAGAAATAGCAGAAAAGAAACAAATTTTAAGTTTACTCCTTAACTGCTATTTTTTACAACGTACCAGATTGTGCTTCGTTTTTATTGCTTTGTTAACACCATAGATGTGGGTATAGAAAAAGGTAAATCGGGAACATTGGGGTCTATTATTTTAATTCCTTCATTCATTCTTAATTCCATTGTTGCTGTGGTTGCAGATGTTAATATGAATTCACCTTTGTATCCTTTGCCTGTGGACAAATCTTTAATACCAAGTAAATATTTATTTGGAGTATAAATAGTCATATTAAAAGGGGCTAAATAAGGTTCTGAATACTCTGTGGTTAAAACGTTTACTTTTTCAACACCTTCATCAATAAATTTATATTTCCCATATAATTCATCCCAAAAA
>NZ_JBXVVH010000058.1:0-2385 GCF_057219185.1 Lacinutrix sp. YIN62 | reverse complement strand
TCGCAATTGCTAAATCAGGATTAATATATGATGAGACTTATAGAAGTACGTTAGTGAAAAATTAATGAGTTTTTACTTGTTTTTATCCACAGTTCTTTGTTAGGTGCTTTTTTTATTCTTTCGTAACGTTTAACTTTTGAAAAAGCTTTGTGTCTGAATTTTTGACTATACATTTTATTTTCAATCAGTTTTTTAAGTCTTTTTTCGAGTTCAGAATTAATTTCATTTTCTTCTAGCCATTCAATTCCCAGTTCCGCCCAATATGTTGATATACCAAAACTTATATTAATTATTTCGAATTGTAAATCAGAGACTTTAATGTCAGATTCTAAATTTGATTTTTCTATTTTATTATTCAAATAAGAAATAAAATCATTCCTATCCATCTCTAAAATAGGAAGAATTCCTAAAGCTCCTCCTTCCTCAAGTGATTTCAAACCTTCTGCTGTATCCGCGTACCATATTCCATTTTCATCAACACCCGCAAAATAACCAGTTTCGTCAATATCAAAAATGGGATTCCAATTAATTAATTTTCCAGATTTTGTTTTTTTCAATTTAGATTTTTTTCATTGCACCTAACGTTAAATATATGGTAAGTTGGGAAGAAAACAAGTTATTGTTTTTGGTTTAGCCACAAGCCAAATCTTTTTTATTTTGTTTTAATTTTTCTCTTTTAATACCAAATCAAAAGATTTGGCGACTTTACAAATAGACAATAACCTTTCGATTAAATATTAATCGCTCAATTTACTATATATGATGTTAGGTGCTTTTCATTTTTCAAATTCATATTTATCATTCCGATATTTCATAGCGAAATCAGTTCCATTATCATAATCCACTGGATTTACATAGGATATAACTCCAATATCAGAATTCAAGAAATTTTTTAGCCTTAGATAATATTCAGATTCCGTTGTAAGAGTTCCATTAAAAGTCAAGCTAAATACAATTTGATTATCATTTGTAATATTTGCTCCAACCATTAGTTTGTTAGAGTTTTCAATATATTTATTCCAGTAGAATGTTTGGCTTACATTTAGAGATTTGACGTAACAACTTATCATTTCATCCTCTGATTGAAATTCATAATTTTCATTATCTGGTTTTCCAGTATAATCAAGATTTATCTTTTCATAATTTGGAATAAACTCATTAAGAACAGAATAAATCAGTTCTTTTGATTTATACTCGACAAGTACTTGACAGATTATATCTCTTATAAATTCTTCTTCTTCCATTTTGTATGGGAATTGCACCTAACGTTTTTGTATAAGATTAGTGTGGGAGGTAGACAAACTTTATTTTGTCAGCCGAGCCACTGAGCTTATACTTATTTTATGTTTTTATCTTGTCGACCTAAAAATAATTAAATAAGAATAAGCGACAATATAAACAGACCTAAAACTTTGGGAAAACCATAAAAACCACATTAATTTTATACGGTGTTGTAGTGCGTTTTTCTTTTTTATTCAATTATGTTTCGATGAATACTCGTATTATATTTTTGAATCTTGTGTTTTCTTTTGTCAATTATAGTATCTTTTCTTTTTTTAAAGTCAATTTTGAAAATTCCATAATCAGATTTTACAACTTTCATTTCGAAGGATTCATTCATTTTTATTTTCAATCTGTCTATTGTTTCTAAAGTCAATTGTTCTAGTTTATGAAAAACTGTGTCATTCTTCACAAAATAAAAGTATACAACATCTTGACTAGTTGTTCTCCCTTTACTAGTATTTGGTTCTAATTTTTCAACTGTTCCGTATGTTGTAAACGATTCTGTTTTTAATCTTTCTTTTCGGTTTTGTCCATTAAAATAAATCAACACAAAAAAAGGTAAAGCAACGAGTAAGATATATCCGATTTTCTTTATGGAATTTGGTTCTTTCTTTTTAGATTTCCTTTTTCTTTTTTTTTTCGTCATTTTTATTAATAAAATTATCTAGTTTTTAGTGGGTTCTCAAATGCACTACAACTATTGTATAAGTGTAATACACTTGCACTTATATTCCTTATGCAATATAGTTTATTTTAATACATATAATGATAGCCAAAAGGAGATTATTAAGCCGTGCTAGGCATTACGATTGGGGTTTCCCTTAAGAAAGTAGATTTAATAGCCGTTTATAAACAGTTGTAGTCGTTTATAAACGTTTAAAAACAGCTAAATATTGCTGCTTAATGAATAAGTTATTTTCAGAACTATTTATAATCGTTTATAAATAGGCTGTTATACTTGTATTAAAAATAAGGCATAAAAAAAATCCTCAACATTAAATGTTGAGGATTTCTAAAAAAGGCGACGACCTACTCTCCCACGATTGTAGTACCATCGGCGCTAATGGGCTTAACTGCTCTGTTCGGAATGGTAAGAGGTGA
>NZ_JBXVVH010000057.1:0-2436 GCF_057219185.1 Lacinutrix sp. YIN62 | reverse complement strand
AATAAGATTACACTTATCTTTAGACTATAAAACACCTTATACCGTGTATAAATTTACAGCTTAAAAACAAATTTTAACTGTAGCCGTATTTTAGGACAAGACATTAAGAATGAACGAAATAGATACATGTCAAAGTAGAAAAGTAATTTGGATTAACTACAATGAATTACTTGCTGGTGAGATGCCTGAGAGTAATTGGATATGTTTAATGACTTCCTCTAAATCAAAACCAAACTCTGACAAGTTTGACAAATTTACGCGAGATGCAATAAAAAATGGAATTCTTGAATTTAAGGGTCATGGTGAATTTGGAGAATTGTTACACGATTGGTTTGATGAAACAATGGTCATTATGGAAAATCATTCAGAAATAGATGTGATGACAACTTGGCATAATAATGAATCTCTTGCTGATGCTTTTTGGCAATGTTTTTTTGCTACTTGTTTACCAGAAACCACAAATTATGAAAAATTAAAAGTCGTTTGTACAGATTTGGATGGGATAGATAGGAAGGAAGAATTAGCCAACTACCTCAGTCGATTTGAACAAGGATGGTTACCAAAAGATTGAATATGAATAGCTGGAAACCAATATCTCTTAAAGAACTGAATATGGAAATTGAAAATGGTCTTAAAGAAATGACACAAGTTCAGTTAGACTATTGGCAAAAGATTTCAATTAAACCTGAAAAATGGACTGAAAAGGAATTTGGAAATGAGGGTGGAGGATTTTGGGTAGTAGCAATAATTAGAGATCTTGCTGTATGGTATAATGATATAGAAGGAGGTTTTAATATTTCAACTTTTTCAACCTATGGTGAGATTAATGGGTATGAAGCTGAACAAGATGAATTGCAATGGACTATAAATAAATTAAAACGACACCACAACACTGTGTAAAAATGCATTAAAACGCATTTTACACTAAACGTTACCACCAATTTGAAAAAATGACGAAACTGAAATTCATATATCTTTTTTTTATTTTACTGTTTTTTGGTTGTGAGACAGAGAAAATAAATACCAAAAATAATTTAATCGGAGAATGGAGTAAGATAGAAGGAATAAAAAATGATGATGTCCCAACATTTTTTTACAGACCTTTTGGTATTGGTTTTACAAAAGATAAAATTGAGTTTTTTAATGGATTTAAAAGATACGACCAAGATTCTATTACAGGAAAGCACCAACTGAATTACAAAGGAACATTTACTGATTATAAAGTTAAAAATGATAGCATCTTTATTATAAATCCATTTAATAAAAATTGGGAGTTTAAATGGAAAATTAAAGGGCAGTTAAACGATACGTTAATTCTTACAAAAAATGACACGACCTTAATTAAACTTCAAAGAATAAAACCTAAAAAAGGCAATTCATTTGACCAAATTATATTTTCAAGTTCTGGCTGTTATGGTTCTTGCCCAATAATCGACATTTCAATAAATAATAAAAATAAGATATATTTTCAAGGAGAAGGATATGTACAGCCATTAGGGTTTTATAAATCTATAATTGATAGTGTTAAAACTGAATATATATTTTCAAAGTTTGCAAAAGCAAATATTGACAGTTTACAAAATGATTATGCAGTTGGACATACAGATGATGAAAGTATTACAACAACATTTGTTAAAGATGGGCAAATAATCAAGACTATTCACGATTATGGAAAAGCAGGTCCAAAAGAATTAATTTGGGCTTATGTTCCTATTCAAAATTTATACACACAAATTAAACTTGATAGTTTAGCAAATGACGAACCATTTTATCCAAAACTACATTACTTTACTTTCGAAAAAGATTCACAAATATTACGATTAGAAAAATCGGAAAGCTTCTTTTTATGGACAGAAATAAGAGACTCGAAAATAGTTAACTCAAAATTTAATTCTAATTACAATATAGGTTTTAGAGGCAACTACACATATTGGGGAGCTGACCCAAACGAAAAAAGGAAACACCAATATGAGTTGGATAAAATTGAATCCAATGGCAGATTATTTAGGTTTTCATTTAAAGACCAAAAATCAATAACATACGATTTAGGATACAACTTTATTGAAAGGAATTTTAAAGAATCTGATTTTGAGAAAAAAACGAAATACGATTAAAAAACTGTTGCCAACAACGGTAATCGTTGCACAAGCCTCTAAAAACATTCAAAAGCTCCTTTTACAAGGGCTTTTACTTTGTTAAAGCCAATACTATTTAAATTTTAAGATGCCTATTATATTCGTTCTAACAGCTTTATTTGGGGCCTAAACAAGCGTTTTACAAGACAAAACAAATACCCCATGGTTTTGGCATCTATTTTCACATTTTTTACAGTGAATTTTAAATATTTCTTCAAGTTGTAGGCAATTGCAGAGAGATGCATGACTTTGTTTGCTTGTTGCATTCCTATAGTGTTGATTTTCCGAAGTCCCATAAACT
>NZ_JBXVVH010000056.1:0-2537 GCF_057219185.1 Lacinutrix sp. YIN62 | reverse complement strand
TAAACTCTAACGTGAAATGACGTGATTTTTGTCTCATAATTCTCTAAGTTAAAATCAAGCAAGATAGTAACTCAACTTAACGTCCAATCTAAGATAGCAAGTCCAAGGTTTAAACCCTTGAATATGTAAATGATTTTTGTGGGTAAGATTTGTTTTACAATGATTTAAATTTTTTATCAGCGAATATATTTTCCTTTGTCTTTTTTATTCATTTATTTTTTCAAAATAACCTTTATTACTTATTCTATATTTATTAGTTAATTTTTTATTTACTATTTTTTTCTCAGCTTCAATATCATAACAATATTCTTGATCATTGATTATTATAATATAATCTTTATTAATACTAAAATTTCTATCCCAACCACATTCATAAGTTTTTCCGCCAACAACAATTATTTTATCTATTGTTTTGTTATCTTTATTTATAGTTTGTAATTCAAAATAAGGCAGATAATAATCCTGTTGATAATTAAAATATGTAAATAGTAAGATTTTGATGTTATTTCTATTTGGAAATCTTTTAAAAAAGAATGCATCACCTTTATATGGGTAAACAAGAGGCTCTTTTGCATACATATCTTCTTTAATTTTAAATTCTGTGCTATCAGAAAAAAGTATATTTAAACTTGATTTAATCATTAAATCTTTATCTTCTATAGCATATAAATGGTCATGATTATAATTGTAACCATATTTATAAGGTAATTTTTCTATTGCGATAGAATCCCATTTTATGCTTTGAAGAGAATTACTTGCTTCATTTTTTTTGGTATTAGAATTATCTATTTTAATTATTATGCCTTTTTTATTTTCTATATTACTAGACAATTCTTTTTTCTTGCTTTGACAACTAATAATACAAGTGTATATTAATAAACAAGTAAGTAATTTCATCTATTTTGTTTTTATAATGTAATTTTTAAATTAAACAGTTAACATAACCACCAATACAACTCAAATCGTATTAAAAAACCTTTTTTATCAAAATAAAATATCCAATGATGGTAAGGATGTTCTATATCAAAAGCAACATATATATAATCGTTATTTTTATAATTATTAGGAAATTTCTTTTTTTTAAAAGAAAAATCTTTATAAGAATTAGGGAATATTATTTTAAAATCATCTAGAGATGTGTTTTTTGTTAGTAATACATTTCTATTCTTAATTTTAAAAACATTATTATTGATTTTTCCATTAATTAACAATGATTCTTCTTTATTTGTTTCATAGAGTAGATCTTTACTATAATATGACCAAAAGTCTACAGTATCGTTTTTCCAATTAAATGGATGCCCACATGCCCATTCTGAATAAATAATAGAATCTCTATGCTTTTTTTTTAATTCTGAATATTTAATATTCATTTCTTCTCCATTAAATAATACTTGATTAATTGACAATGTGTCTAAAATCGTTTTTTCCTTTATAAGTTTTTCTTTAATTATTTCAGGAAGTTTGTAATCCGTTTTACTTTTTTCTTTACAGTTGATGTTGATGAATAAAATGATAAATAAAACGATAATTGAATATTTCATTATTATTTAATTTTAGATAATTTTGGTTTTACGTTTTTAAGTTTCCCTTTTTTCATTCTTTCTTTCTGTCTTCTTTTATCACCTTCTGTCAATTCTTTTTCTGTTTTCCATCTAGAATAAAGAGCTGGATCAGCTAAATATTCTTTTTTATATTTTTCTTTGCCTATTGCATAAATAGTACTAAAAATATTAAAATGTAAATGAGGGTCATATGTTCCTTTTTTTACTCCCGATATTCCTGTTAGTCCAATTTTTTGCCCAGATCTAACTTTATCACCTTTATCAACAAAAATGTCTTGAAGGTGGGCATAAAAAAAATAAATAGAGTCATCATCTTCATTAAATCTAGACTTACTATCTAGATCTGTAGTATAAGCATGAGTATATTTTTTTTTCCTGTTTTTTAATTCTATTGGTCTATTAATTCTAATCGTTATAGTCCAACCATAACCTCCATGCCATTGTTTACGGTAAATAGTACCATCTAAGCAAGCATAGACATTCGAACCCTCTAGAGCAAATATATCTAACCCAGTATGTAACCTTCCCCTACCATTTCCAAAAGTGTTACTTTGAGGCTTTATATTTCCTTGACTATTCCATAGAGCTATTTGAGGATCATCTACAGGTTCATGCCAATTGTTACCTATCATTTTATAACAATTATCTTTTAAAAAATCTTTTTTATGCATTATACTACTCTTGCAAGCTACAGTAATAAATAAATTAGCTGTTTTTCCTTTTGTGTCATGAAAACCGTTTTTGAGTTTGTCAAGCCAATCTTTATTATCTGTTTGTTTCTTTTTATGTTTCAACTCAATCTCAGCAACAGCATATCCATCTTTAACAGTAGCTTCAATTTTTGTAACTTCTTTATCGTTTTGGATTACAGTAACTTCTTTGTCTTTATCTACTAATAATTGTTCTTTTTCGTAAATTTTAAAGACGACATTCTTTCCTTCTAGATTGGTACATGCTGCTACTAATTGTACCTTT
>NZ_JBXVVH010000055.1:0-2560 GCF_057219185.1 Lacinutrix sp. YIN62 | reverse complement strand
ATGAGAAACCAATTTTTATTGCGAGTCTTTTTTGCCTAGCATAACTAAAGTTAAGAGATAACTAAGCCACTTTTAAATTCCTTTACTATCTTTAGCAACAAACTTATGCAACAGGCACAACACCTAAACTGCATTAAAACGCAGCTTAGCCAAAACGTTGTGCATAATATGAAAGAAACTTTGAGAACTCTAATAATATTAAGTGTTTTGATGTTGAATTTATCATGCTCAACAAAATTTACAACTACTGAATTACAAAACAACTTTTCCAAAAACCAAATTAATGACTTGCAGAAAATAACTGAATTTTTCAAAAGTCAAATATGTGAAAACGAAAGTTCTGGTTTTGAAACCTGTTTTACTGAAATGTTACCTGCATTATTGGAATATGGCTGGCAACCAATTTTGGATAATGTGGATTTTAATGAGCAAAAGGAATTATATAATTCCATTTCGAAATCTACATTTGAGGAAATATGGGAATTTGGAAAAGAAACTTATCCAGACACTGGATTGGAATTAAAAAGCCTTGGTTCAAAACATAACGGTAAGTACCAAAAGTTTTTGACTGAGCTTGGAAAAAACAATAATGAATTAAAAGAATACGCTGACAGAGTAATTGGTGCTGGAGATTTTGAGTCGAGCTTAATTTTGCAATCAAGAATTTATAATAACGCAACTGATTTTGATTTAAACAATCCGAATGTTCAGTTATTAATAGCTGTTCATTACTTGTCTCAAAATGACCAACAGAAAAGGACTGACAAATGGGAATCGGAATAAATACTATGCACAACACCGGTAATCGTTGCAAAAGTCTATAAAAACATAAAAAAACATTCAAAAGCTCCTTTTACAAGGGCTTTTACTTTGTTAAAACCAATACTATTTAAATTTTAGGATGCCTATTATATTAGTTCTAACAGTTTTATTTGGGGTCTAAACAAGCGTTTTAGAACACAAAACAAATGCCTCATTGCTTTAGCATCTACTTTTACATTTTTTACAATAAAATTTAAAATACCACTCCGATCTATTTTGGAGCTAAACTAGGTCATGCAGATGCTTAGTTAATGTTTACGCCATAGATACTCCACGTTAAAGCCCTATTAAAGCCCTATATAGTTGCGGTTAGTTAACCTTTTTAGCTAAAACTTCCGTGTTACACACATTTCAATTCACTTCTACGCCACTTCGTAAAAACAGTGTGCCATTACAATACATAAAAAAATTTAAGAGATTCTTTTAAGTAAAATATATTTAATCTTATCCAAATCCCCCACCAAACACAATTTAAAGAACACAACAGGATCAATACTTTTCTGATCGCTATCGCCATAAAAAGGCTAGGTTGATGCATATAAAAAATCTAAATGTAATCCCCCTTTTAACTTGCGATAAAAGTTGTGTTTCGGAATGCGTTCGCTCAATTGAAAATGAGAAAATAGTTTTTCTTGGTACTCTTTTTTACCTTGTATAACTAAAGTTAAGAGATAACAGTCCATCTTTTAAATCCCTTTACTATCTTTAGCAACAAACTTGTGCAACAGGCACAATGGCTATAATTAATACGGGTTTGGGTTATTAACCCAAAGTTTAGGGTATTTTTATAAAATTCGCCAAATCTTTTGATTTGGCTTTAAAAACAAAAAGAAAAAACAAGATAAAAAGTTTTGGCTAAGTGCTTTATCGAAAGGACAATTCCTTTTAATCCCGCACTAACTATAGCCGAGACGTTGCCATTCATTGGAGGAAAGCATTCTGAATCTCAAAAAAAGAACAGATTAATTTAACTTATGAAGAGATACCTAATTTATTTAGTAATTTCGATGATTTTTATTATCGGTTCAATAATTCGTTTTTATTATATTATGAATAGTGCAGGCTGTAGACACGGATGCATACCTATAATTGCTTTTTTGCTTTTTACAATTGGAATAACATTATTGTTAATTGGTATAATCTCATTCTTTAAATCTAAAAGAATTTAATTGCTTGAAAGAAATCTGAAATTAAAAAAACGTGTGTTGAATTAAGTAAGTTGCGGAATTAATCACTCAATTGGAATTGAAAAAGTTTGCGGATTAAAAAGCTCACTGAATTTACTCAAACGGAATTGAAAAATATTGTTAAATAAAAATGAAAAGCGTCGGAATTATTATCATCACTTTAATTGGAGCATTTATTATACTTTTTGTTTTAACACCTATGTTATTAACAGCAATTGACAAATTAAATATCAATCCCAAAAAAAATTGGTTTAAAATATTTTATATATCACTACAGATTTTAATAGTAATCTATTTTACTTTTAAAGGAGTGAAATATTTTAGAAAAAAATAGTTGAATTGAAAAAAACGAAATGGCAACACCGTATATAATTTATTGCTAGTTCTAGCCTACTTACGAAAATCCTCATGGATTTTCTATTCGGTTTTTATTTACTAAATTTAATTGTCTCGTCCTGAAATATGGCTACAGGTTAAAATTGAATTTACGCTGATAATTTATATACCATATTAGGAGTTTTAAAGTCTAAAGATAAATGTAATCTTACTTC
>NZ_JBXVVH010000054.1:0-2602 GCF_057219185.1 Lacinutrix sp. YIN62 | reverse complement strand
CCGCAAAATAACCAGTTTCGTCAATATCAAAAATGGGATTCCAATTAATTAATTTTCCAGATTTTGTTTTTTTCAATTTAGATTTTTTTCATTGCACCTAACGTTTTTGTATAAGATTAGTGTGGGGTTTGGAAATCACTAGATTTTCAACCTGGCACTAAGCTTATACTTATTTTGTGTTTTTATCTTTGTCGATCTAAAAATAGACAAATAAGTTTAAGCGGACTTTATAAATAAACCAAAACTTTGGGCTAAAACTAAAAACCCACATTAATTTTATACGGTGTTACCATATGGCGGTTTTTATACGTATTTTAATATTTCTTGAACTAGTTTAAAAACGGTTGTAGTTGATTCAACTTGAGATGGATTAGAGTGGACTTGTGTTTGATAGTTTCTTTGTGCTCTACTAATAGCTAAATTTACACGTTTATTACCTGTTTTAGCGTCATATCCATCTAAGAGTTCAAAAAAATCTTCCTCTATTAATTTACTTCTTTTGCCATCAAATGAAACATTAAAAGGTTTAATTAATGTGTTAATTTTTTTTTCATAATCATTTCTATGCATTCCTCCACCTTGATGATCAATGAAGTGTAATATTAACCAATATTCAAATGCTTGATTTGAATATGCTAATTTAAAATTATTTGCCTTTGCAAGAGTTATTGCGTTATTGAAATCATTATCAGGAAAATCATCTTTGTCAAATACGCACCAGACTTGATCATATGATTTTATAGTAGAAAGATATATGGCTCTATTAACTAAAGAAACAGTATTATAGCCTTCACCAATTGGCTTAACAGTAGCGGAAGAAAGTTTAAATTTGTTAAAATATGAAGGCTCGGTATTCTCTCCCTCACAAACAATCAAAATTGTTGGTTTTTCAATTAAACTAGGAATATTCCTTTCCAAAGAAAGACTAGATCGTCTATCTTTTTTTAACTGCTCCCTGTGCTTTTTCCTAGCCTCAATATCTTTTTCTTTTTTACTTTTCATTTTCATATTGAGACAAAATATAATTTAAATTTTCAAAAACACCTAAAAATGGAATTGCTCCATATTTACCATTAATATAGTTTTCTTCAAAAGCCTCATCTTTTTTGACAATGTCAGATTTGAAGTCAGCTAAAGAATATAGACTTCCTTCACCATATTTATTTTTGTTCGTAAACCAAATTTGATCTCTTCTGAATAATCCTGAACTTAGTAAATTTGTATCATGAGTATTGAAAATTAACTGAGCATTTTTAGGATTAAACTCTTTTGAATTAAATAAAGATACAATTCTACAAACCAAATTTGGATGGAGTTTTGAATCTAATTCATCAATTACTAAAGTATAGCCATTTTCAATTACGTCAAGGATTGGACCAGTAAGAGCAAAATATTTTCTTGTACCAGAAGACTCGTCATCATCTAGTGAAAAATTAACGCTATCAATTAAATTTTTGTTCTCATCAAATTTGTTATGTCTCGTTAATACATCTGAGATATATTGAGTGTTTTTATCGTTAACATCCTTTAGAATTTTATCTTTGAGGTCTTTAGGTAAATCTTTAGGGAGTTTTTCAACATCTAGCTTCTGTAATTCAATATCTCTAATTCCCAAATCGGCTGCTTTAAGTAGATCAAGAATTTTTGCTTTCTGAATTGGATTCTCAGTTTTACCCATTGTGTATCCTTGGTAACCAGATTCATTAAGACCTGAAAGAGTTTTAAGTCTTTTAAACCAATCTGTAACATTGATTGATGTTTTATCGTTAAATTGTGCAGCAACAGAAAGCAAAAGAGCATTGTCTCTTACTAACTTTTCTTTAATTACAGTTCTCCCTTTTGAAAAATTTCTTCCATGTGTTTCAAAATTGTTATTATCTCTATAAAATAATTCAATTTCCTTGGTCTTAGGTTTATAATAGAGCCATTCTGAAACAACTTTCTTTGTTGTTACTTCAAAACCATATCTATATAAGATGTCTTTATAAATAAAAATTACTTCGAATTCAGAAGGTTCATTTTCTGTTTCACTACTAAGTCTAAAAGGTTCTACATCGATTTCATCTCCCTTCTGTCCTTTTGTAGAACTATTAATGACATAATCTTTCATAAAAGAAAATGCATCTAGTAATTTACTTTTACCACTTGCATTAGCTCCAAATACAACAGCACTTTTAAGTAGTCTTAATCCGAATTTTTCATTAAAATAGATATTCTCATTTTCTCTAGAGTCCTTGTCGTAGTTTGATGCAATAAGACTTAGTGTCGCCTTCTCCTTGAAAGTTTTAAAGTTCTTGATGGAAAAATTTAAAATCATAATTCAATTTGTTAATTATACTGCGAATGTATGAATTAAATCTCTCATTATTGTAAAATAAAACCACTTTAAGGTTGTTTTTGTTTCTAAAGTGGATTTATTTTGTTTTTTTAAGAGCTTTATGGTAACGTTCCGTGTATGGTGTCGTAGCATCCCGAAGGGTGCTATGCACTATACACATCTTAAGTTTACAATTCATTAAATTTAAACATAAATAAGAAAAGACAAAAGAGAGGAATAAGGTTATGATACACGCAGAAGCTTAAGACTTCGTCAACATTGAAA
>NZ_JBXVVH010000053.1:0-3137 GCF_057219185.1 Lacinutrix sp. YIN62 | reverse complement strand
CGGTATATTTAGCTTTAAGAGAAAGCACTAAAAAATGGACCATGCCTATTAGAAATTGGGGACTTATACTAAACCAATTTTTAGCTATATTTGAAAACAGGATTAAGATATAAATAACCTAACCCTGAAATTTTGAACTTACACACTTTTTAGGATAGTGTCGTTTTTTTTATGTTTTTATAGACTTGTGCAACGATTACCGGTGTTAGGCAACAGTTTTTATTCAACTTGTTTGTTTCCAATATATTTGACTTTATGATGTTCAATATATTTGAAAACCCCCTTTTCGTTTAATTGAGTCTCTGACCAAGTTGTGTCTATTTCACTATTATTGTTGTCTTCAATTAAGTCATCATCAAAATTTGAAACTTCAGTACTTCCTATACCAAATTCATTAAACCATTTGCCATACTTTTCTCCATACCATCCACCGTCACCACCAGTATATCCAATTAATGATATGTCTTTTAATGATAAACTATCCTTAGTCGTAGTAGCTGCATATAAATAAGTGCAACAACTTTCATCACGATAAGTAAAAGTGAACATGTTAAAGTTTTCAAATTCCTTGTATTGATAAAAACGGTATGCTCCTATGTAATCAGGAACAAGTGAAATAGAGTCTCCAATAACTTTTTTTCTGTTAGTTAAATATTTTCGAATAAATTTATTTGGTATTGAATCTAACGATTCTGAATTTATATTATCTACATCTATTTTATTTGACAATGATGAAGTTTTTGATTTTATATAATCAATATTGAAACTCATATTATCAACTTGGAATTGGTTTGATGTACTTTGCTCTTCGTTTGTTTGTAAGCCAGCTGTAAAATAATTCTTTATTTTTTCAAAATCTGGGTCTATACTATCAATTAGAATTGGTTCTTGATTCGGATTATACAAAATTATACCCCAAGAAATTGATTCTCTTTTAGAATTATTTGAGTCAAGGGACATATAGTAATATTTAGAAGTTCCTTTGAATTTTAAAACTCGTTTTTTTGCAGTAATTATTTTGATGCTTTTAGACTCAAAAAAAGAAGTCATTTCACCAATATAGTAATTATTGTCATCCACAATAGTGTAAAAGTCTTCTTCACTATTTTCAGACTTTAGCTTATCAATTATCTCGTCTGTTGGGTAAACTAAAACAGCAACTTTAGAATCAATCAATTGCACTTTGATAGAGTCATTTATAGGATCAATAAAATAATTTAATCCTGAAGAATTATCTTTAACTTCTTCCTCAAGATCATCTTCTTTGTTAATTTCTATTTTTTTTTGAGTTTTAAGAAGCTCCGTATTTTGATTAATGTTACTTTTTGTCTTCTCTTTAGCACAAGATATAAGCATGACTATAGTAACTGTAATGATGAAATATTTAAACATATTTTGTAATGTGTTCGTTAAGGGGTATGGTTTACGCAAATTAAAGATTAGGGTTTACACTAAATTAGTTTCTAAGCTTGTAGATTGTTGTTTATTTCTAAGTTGCTTTTCATCAAAGAAACCCAAAAATACGTTTCTATAAAATACTTTCCAAATGCCGCTTGCTATGGCTTCAAGAGTATTGGTTTAACAAAGTAAAAGCTCCTGTAAAAGGAGCTTTTGAATGTTTTTTTATGTTTTTATAGACTTGTGCAACGATTACCGGTATTAGTATTAGTTTTCTTGTCTAATAATAAGTTCAGATTTGTTAGATAGCCATACTGTATCATCTGTTGTGTTTTGTGACCTCAATCTTAAATAAATATTAATTTCTGACTCAGGAAAGAATTCTAAGAGGTTATTAGAAATTACATTTACATATTCTGTACTATTTGTTGAAAGGGTAGAGTTATTAATGATACTGGAATCTGTCGAATTATATAAGTATATAATTGCATTATTATTAACATTATCAGATTTAATGCTAGCTGTGTAAATAATGGAACTTATATTAGTCCAATTTCCTTTGTTAAATTTAATTATTGCAGGATAGCTATTAATATAATTTCCAGATGTACCTGATGCTCCTCCATTATCATTGTGTAATACTATTCTCGTTTCTTTTGAAATAGGGTCATCAATACCCTCACAAACAAATTTTGTATTTTCTATTTCATTTTCTTCTAAAGTTAAATTAGCATTAGAATCCACCCCTACATCTATTCTAATTCCGCCATATTGACAATCCAAGCCTGATTCTACTTCAGAAAAAATTGTTAATGAATTTAATCCTAAAATTCCATTTTCACCATCTTCAGGTTGACAACTAAAAAAAATGAATCCTATTATTACTGAAAAATATACTCGTATAGTTTTTTTCATATCTGTTTTTTTTGTGATTAGCGTCTAATAATAAGCTCTGCTTTCCTTCCCATATATACTGTCATTCCTTCATTTTGTGTTCTTAGGCGTATAGAAATATCAATTTCTTTATCAGGAATACTAGAAACAATATTTTCTGAAGTCATTAAAAGGCCAGGATACTGAGTACTATTATTAGTTAAGATACTATTTGCTATAACTTCCTCGTCAGTTTCATTATATAATTCTACATAACAACTGTTACTTGAGCTTTCCGAGTATATCCAGGCGACATAAAAAATAGAAGACGCATTTGCCCAGTTTCTTTTGTCAAATTTTACTATTTCTCCCATTTTTCGACCTTCGACGGAACTAGTGCCAGAGGCTCCCGATCCATTACTAAATAAAACAATTCTAGTTTCATCTTGAAAATCACTATTAAATCCATCACAAATATATGTGGTTGAAGACACTTCATTAGATTCAAGAACTGAATTTGAATTTAGGTCAAGACCATTCTCTATTTTTACTCCTCCATATTGACAATTAATTCCTTCAGATTCATCACTCAATGAAGTAAGATTATTTAGACCGGAAAGTCCATCTTCTCCATCTTCTCCACCTTCAGTAGTACAATTGGATAATAAAATGAGTAGTAAAAAAATGATGTAATGATTGCTTTTTAATATTTTCATATGGTTCTATTTAATTATAACGTTTTAGTATATTATGGGTTATTTGTTTAAAAACAGCTAAATATTGCTGCTTAATGAATAAGTTATTTGCAGAACTATTTATAATCGTTTATAAATAGGCTGTTATACTTGTATTAAAAATAAGGCATA
>NZ_JBXVVH010000052.1:0-3354 GCF_057219185.1 Lacinutrix sp. YIN62 | reverse complement strand
CGCTATTGAAAATATAGGAAGCGGCATTTGGAAAGTATTTTATAGAAACGTATTTTTGGGTTTCTTTGATGAAAAGCAGCTTAGAAACAAACAACAATCTACAAGCTTAGAAACTAATTTAGTGTAAACCCTAATCTTTAACTTGTGTAAACTATGTCCCTTAACGAACATTAAAAAAAATGAATTTTAAACCATTAATAATTCTGATTACAATTTCAATCTTAATGTCTTTTACGACAGCCAAAAAGAGTTTTGAAGGAATTATAACTTATAAAACAGAAATTAGATTTAAAAAAGAAAATGTTCAGTATAGTGAATATTTCGAGCAAAAATTCGGAGACACCTTAAAAGTATTTTATAACGAAAATGGTGATATTTTTAAACAATTCTTAAACACCGGAGAGCGAGGGTATGATTTCAATCTTTATTTGAATTCTAATAACCACTATTATGCAAAGTGGAAAAATTTGGATACTATCTATCATTATAACGTTTCTGAACAAACTTTGGATTTTGTCAAGAAAACCACAGGACAATCAGAAAAAATTTTGGGAAAAGAATGCGATTATATACAAATCGAAGGATTTGAGCCAAATGGAAAGCAAACAGTAATACAAAAATATTCTTATAGCGGATTTCCGTATTTAAATCCAGAATTATTTAAAAACTTTGAGGACTTTTATACAAACGATTTGATTGATAAGGCAAAATCCCCTTTTATGAAAATGGAACTTGATTTAGGAGATTATGTTGTGACATATACCGCTATCAATATCGAGCCGAAAAAATTAAAAGAAAATATATTTCAATTACCGAATGAAATTCCGAAAAAAGAATATTAACCGAATAAAAACTATGGCCAACAACAGTAATCGTTGCACAAGCCTCTAAAAACATTCAAAAGCTCCTTTTACAGGGGCTTTTACTTTGTTAAAACCAATACTATTTAAATTTTAGGATGCCTATTATATTAGTTCTAACAGCTTTATTTGGGGTCTAAACAAGCGTTTTACAAGACAAAATAAATGCTTCATTGCTTTAGCATCTACTTTTACATTTTTTACAAAGTCAAATTTTAAGCGCTATTGATTAAAGCCTTTTTAAAAGTAAAGTAGTGTTTAGTCCCTTCATCCACGGATTATACATGGCTATGTATAGTCCATAGACTAGGGGAAGCTCTAAAAAAAATGGAGCACTTAAATTGTTGCCGTAGCAGAACCACTGTCCCTTTATTTTTTTAAACCTAATTAAAAAACATAAAGCTAACAACATAGTATATGTGTCATTTGGAAAATAGTTTATCTTCGCTTTCGCTACGTAAACGATTATAACCAAACAACACATATACTTAAACGTTGGCTGTAATATGAAAAAAATCGCGATTATAATATTAACATTGAGTTTCAACCTTGGATTTGGACAAGTTGAAATTCCTTTTTTTGAACAAATCGCTTTTGATTTTTACAAGGACAGTTTATTGACAAAATTCCCTATCGAAAAACGAATAAAAATCCCGAAATACACGACGGACTTTCACTTTTCTTCTTATAAGTTTCAAGTTAGCGAATGTCTGACTGGAAAATTATTGACAGAAGGAAAGGAATTGGAAATTTTCGGAATTTATGCTCTTGAACAAATGGATTTTGATTCACCAACTCACGTAATGAATTATGACAACTTGAATAAAAAACAGTTTCGGATTAAAAAATCTAAAAATAGTAGCGGAATGAATTTAAGAATTTCGCAACCATATCATAAAAAAGATGATTTTGAGAATTATTATGTAATTGTATCGGAAAACTATAAAAGAAAAAGCACCACTTATTATTTATTAATTGACAAAAATGGTAACGTAAACAATTGGTGCAGGAAAGAATCAGAATTGATAATAATATATTAGCGGATGGGAAAAATACTACAGCCAACAAAGAACTGAGGTAAAAACCAAATAAAACTCAATTAATTACACCTCAAAACACTTCTATATTCATCGTTATAAGGCACCCCATTTTTAACAATAGAAAACGCTTGTTTTAGTAACTTATTACACACTGCTATTAAAGCCAGCTCAATGTTGTATCAATTTACGGTCGCTTATTAAATTCTCCAAATACCTCACCAAACACAATTTAAAGAACACAACAGGATCAATACTTTTCTGACCACTCTCGCCATAAAAAGGTTGGGTTGATGCATATAAAAAGTCTAAATGTAATACCGTTTTTAACTTGCGGTAAAAGTTGTGTTTCGGAATGCGTTCGCTCAATTGAAAATGAGAAAATAATTTTTCTTGGTACTTTTTTTTGCCTTGCATAACTAAAGTTAAGAAATAACTAAGCCGCTTTTAAATTCCTTTACTATCTTTATCAACAAACTTGTGCAACAGGCACAAAAGCTATACGTAATGCGGGTTTTGGTGCTAAATTGAAAGTAAATTAATATTAACAAACATATCGGTAGGCGGACAGTGAAGTGTTTTAATATCCCGCACTACGCATAGCCAAACCGTTAGCTGTAATTGAAATGAAACAAACATTATACTTCATAATCATAGTTGGATTTTTAAGCTGTCAGAATTCCCCAAAAAGGGTTGAACTGACTAGTAGAAACTGTAATAACACAAAACTTGTGAATTACATTTATCCAATTAGCAATTTTACTAAGAGCCGAACACTTATCTACTCATTGAAATCAAATAGGGAATCCAAAACTGAATTGTCTAAAAAGACATATTCAATAGAAGTTGATAAAGATTCTTTACTGTTTAGTATCACAAAAGATTCTCAAGGAAAAGTAACTGACTCAACTATATTTATTCTGACTAATGGAATTCCTAAAGTTATAGAATCTTTCACGAGAGTAGATGCTTATCCCGAATTGATACCAACCAAGGATTCTATTATTGGAAATAGATTCTGTGAATTTGGAACATTTGGGAATTCGTTTGAGTATGAAATACCTTTTAATGATAAAATGGTTTCTAGAAAATTTCAGGGACATACAACTCATAAAGAATATGTAAAAAAAGTGTTCAATGGAATAGAATATAACTGTGCAATTATGGAATCCGAAAAAACATTGACAGTCGAATTTAATGGGCGAACGGAGAAACTGAATGGGACTTGGACAGGTTGTGCTTGCGAAAATTTAGGTGAACTTTATTCGACAACTAAAACTGAAGATGGAATGGTGATTGAACACAGACTTGAAGAAATAATTGAATAATAAAAAACAACTACAGCTAACAATGGTAATCGTTGCACAAGTCTATGACTCGTCCTGAATAAAGGCTACATAATTCAAGTAGATTATGTATAAAAATGACAGAGTTACTAGACGTTACAGTGAATCATT
>NZ_JBXVVH010000051.1:0-3627 GCF_057219185.1 Lacinutrix sp. YIN62 | reverse complement strand
GACGAATTTTATTTAGATCAAACCTTTATAAACACAGCACATGCAAAGAGAGCAACAAAAAATGCAATTAAATTATACAACGAAATAAGATTACACTTATCTTTAAACTATAAAACACCTTATACCGTGTATAAATTTACAGCTTAAAAACAAATTTTAACTGTAGCCGTATTTCAGGACAAGACATTTTGAGAACATCGTCACTCAACGAAAATCACAGTTCACTCATTTTGACTTTTTTGATTAATAATATTAAATAACATTTGAGAAACTAAATCGAAGAAAATGAAATTATTTACAATAATGTTACTTCTGACTTTCTCAATTGGTTGCAAATCTCAAAGCAATCTTGAACAAGTTAACACCAAAAAAAGTACTGAATTAAAACCACCTTTTAAAAATCAAGGAGAACAAGAAAATTACTGGGCTCAAGAATTTTTTAAAACAAAATACGAGAAACAATTTTATGAAAAGTTTTCTAATGATATAACAGAAACAGCAATTAATGAAATTGAAGAAATAGATGAAATTCAATTGTTTTATGACAATAAATCGTTCAAAATATATGGAATAGATAAATCATTAAAACTGATTTTTAAAAAAGGGCTTTTATTTCCTCAATTGTTTAGCGGATTCTCAACTGAACCTCGAAAATCTGAAAAAGAACTTGATTCTCTTTCTGTTTCTGAAAGAGTATTTTACGAAATGAGTAGAGGCGATAATCTAACAATATCGAATTTGGAGGAACTTAAATTTCTATCTGACTCACCAAAAGTTAAAAGGTTTCGGTTTTGGTTAATGTTTCCTAAAACTGTTAATCCACGAGTATATCTCTTTGAATTAACTAACGAAAATGCTGATAAAAACACTGAACTGAAAGAATTTTTAGAGAACTCTGAACTAACATTTTTAAAAGTTAGTAATATATTAATCTGACAAAAAAACGAACACACAACACCATATAAAATTAATTGCTAGTTTTAGCCTACTTACGAAAGTCCTCGCGGTATTTCTATCTGTGATTTATTTGCTAAGTTTAGTGCTTAAAACACGCAACTAATCTTATACTTAACGTTGTGTTTCATACCCAAACGAACAACTGCACATTTGACATCAAATTTATTCACAAGCTTATTTACCCAAATAAAAAAACGTAACAACTCATTAAACTACAAAAAAAATCTACAGTAGAATCAAAATAAAATGAGTATTAACTAGAAAAAATATACTACTTTAGTACTTTACAAAACATCATCACATAAGTGAACAGAATTAAGGAAGTTTTAGAAGAAAAAGGAATAAAGCAAGTTTGGCTGGCTGAAAAACTAGGTAAAAGTTGCAATATGATAAATGCTTATGCACAAAACAGACAACAACCGAGATTAGAAACCCTAATGGATATCGCAAACATTTTGGATGTAGATGTTAAAGATTTAATAACATCAAACAAACCAAGTTAAGGGAAAGGTATTAGCTTATGGATTACATAAAAATAACAGGTTATAAATCAATTAAAGATATTACTCTTGAACTCAAGCCCATCAATATACTCATAGGCGCGAATGGTTCAGGGAAAAGTAATTTCATATCATTTTTTGAATTCTTAAATGCTCTTCAAGATAGAAGACTTAAAGAATATGTTGCTCTTAGAGGAGGAACAGAAAAACTACTGCATAAAGGCTCTGAAAACACTCAAAATATTCAATTCGAAACAAGTTTTGGAAATGGAATTAATGGATATAAATCAACATTAAAACTTGGTGATGAAAATTTCATATTTGCAGATGAATTTCTTGTTTTCAGAGGTAATAAGGGTAGAGATATTTCAAACTTTGGTACAGAAGCAAATATTAAAGCCACTGATAATTACAGAGCAAAATATGTTAGAGAACATTTAAACGGTTATCGAAAGTATCACTTTCACGACACTAGTAAAAACTCTCCTTTTTCAAAGATGAGTAATATAATAAATGACCAATATTATTTATACGAAGATGGAAGTAACTTAAGTGCGTTTTTATATAATGTATATGAAAATCATAAGGTTGTTTATAATAGAATTATACAAACAATACAAAGTATTGTACCCTATTTTTCTGATTTTTTCTTTCAGCCTAATCAAGAAAACCATATAAGATTACAATGGAAAAGTAAATATAGTTCAACAATATATGGAGTTTCTGACCTTTCTGATGGTACAATAAGATTTATAGCATTAACAGTATTATTTATGCAACCAAATCTACCATCAAGTATTATTATTGATGAACCTGAATTAGGGTTACACCCATTTGCCATCTCAAAATTAGCAGGGATGATTATGGCTGTATCGGCAAAAAATGTACAAGTTATTTTAGCTACTCAATCTGCTGATTTAGTAAATCATTTTACTCCATCTGACATAGTAACGGTTGACCAACATAACGGAGAAAGCATATTCACAAGACTTGATGAAAATAACTTAAAAGAATGGTTAGATACATATAGTGTTGGTGATTTATGGCAAAGGAATATATTAACAGGAGGACAACCTAACAAATATTAATTATGAAAAGAATAGTTATTGTTTGTGAAGGTCCTACCGAACAAGAGTTTGTCAGAGACGTACTTCAACCATACTTCCTTCCTAAAGAGATTTACATTCAAAGTCCATTAATCAAAAAATCTGGAGGAGGAATAGTTCCTTGGAACATCTTAAAAACACAAATTACATCCCATTTAAAAGAAGGAGATTCTTTTGTTACTACATTTATTGATTATTATGGTATTCCTGATAGATTTAATTATCCGCAATGGCAAAACTCAAAAGCTATTGTTGATAAATCTAAAAGAATGGATTTTTTAGAACAAGCAATGTTAGACAAATTCGATGATAACTTAAAAAAAAGATTTATTCCATATATACAATTACACGAATTCGAAGGCTTACTATTCAATAATTTAGTTTCTTTTGAATCAACGTTCGAACCTAGTGAATTCAATAATAAAACTGAAATTGAAAAAATTCTTAATGATTTCCCTAATCCAGAGCTAATAAACGAGCATCCTGATACAGCACCTTCAAAAAGGTTAATGAAGTTAATAAAGGGATATAATAAAATTGTTTATGGAGCAATTTTAGCGGAAAATATTGGAATGCACAACTTATTACAAAAATCTCCAAGATTTAATCAATGGATAAGTAAATTAGAAAATATCTAACGAAATAGAGAACGAATCTGGTATTTTTTTAATTAGGTTTAAGAGAAAGAAAAGTACGAAAACACAACAACGGTAATCGTTGCACAAGTCTATAAAAACATAAAAAAACATTCAAAAGCTCCTTTTACAAGGGCTTTTATTTTGTTAAAACCTATACTATTTAAATTTTAGGATGCCTATTATATTCGTTCTAACAGCTTTATTTGGGGCCTAAACAAGCGTTTTACAAGACAAAACAAATGCTTCATTGCTTTAGCATCTACTTTTACATTTTTTACAATGAATTTTAAATATTTCTTCAAGTTGTAGGCAATTGCAGAGAGATGCATGACTTTGTTTGCTTGTTGCATTCCTATAGTGTTGATTTTCCGAAGTCCCATAAACTGTGTGAGGGTCCCAAAAACGGGTTCTACCGTACTTTGCCGT
>NZ_JBXVVH010000050.1:0-3916 GCF_057219185.1 Lacinutrix sp. YIN62 | reverse complement strand
CGTTTCTTTCCAAGGCATAATTTCTGTTTTTATTCAGAAATTTAGTCTTTAAAAAGTGTAAACGATGTCCCTTTAACTTTGTAAACGATGTTTCTTTACCATACCTAATGTGTGCCAACGTCCAGTATAAGAAACGTAGGGCAGGTGATAAGCACTTTCGTTTCGGTTTGTTACTTAGCTAAATATAAATATTTTTCTTTTATCTTTTCTTCTATAAATGCCAAATTTTATATTTAGCGAACCTTGTTAATATGGACAGAATTTTCGATTTAGTACAAACGCCCTATGTTTTTTATACCTTGTTGGCGGTAGTTATTTTTCTTCTAATATGGTTCAATTGAAATTATTTTGATGACAAACGTAGGGATTTTTATTTTTTTATACTCTAAATTTTTTTCATTTGCGGAATTAAAAACAGGTATAAATTGTTCGATATTTCCTATATTTTTTCTTTCATATGTTACTCGACATAACCGATACTGCCAAACATTATTAAAATTTATTTTATGATTATTTTTTTGTTCTTCATTTTTGTTCCAAAAAGTAGTAAATAGTTTGTAGTTATTTATATAGATAACATCAGCTAATTTCTTGTAAGCATCAATGTTTCTATATGAGTTTTTGTTTATTTCATAATAACCACTTTCATAGTTTTTTTGAGTGATTGTATCAGTTGGTTTAATAGCTTCAACTAAGCCTCCAATGCCCTTTAACATATTACCATTATTATCAGAATAATGCCCCATATAAAATTCAGCCCAGAATATTTTAGTTTCTACAGCTCCACTTTTAGATTGTGATGCGCAGGAAAATTGCATTAAAAATAATAATAAATATAAGGTTTTAGAAATGTAAGTGACGCTATTCTTTGATTTTGATATTGTTAACATTAGTATTTATAATTTGTTTAGTTTCTTCTCTAAGAGGATATACACTTCCTGGAACAGAACTTTTCAGACCAGAACTATTATATTCAGCAGCTTTCTTTTTTGCATCTAATGGATGTTTATGACCTGCCATATTGTGACTTCCTAATTCGTGTGCTAATAGTTCATTTGCATTAGCATAAGTTTTATCTCCAGCATTACCCATTGGGCTTGTTGGGGAAGTTCCAACATATGTAGAACTAAAAATAATTTCATTTCTGGCACCTGTACTTGTGCTTTGCGCTGGATTTTTAGGATTTTTGAATAATTTATCTGCGCCTAATGCTACTCTTGAATATTCTATTGGGTCTTTCAATAATAAACTGAATGCTTCATCAGCTGTAACAAATTTGATATTAACATCGTACTCAACACTAACCTTATAAGCTGAGCCCTTTCTCCAATCTCTTCTTTCAACAAATTCACTTTGCATTCCATTTTGAGGTAATTGTTTAAAAAAGAAATTCTTATTACCTCTTTTAAATAATGAGTTTAATGAGGAACTTGAAAATTTACCGTGTTGCGGTATGTTATTCAGACCTTCTTTAACCATTAAAGCTGTTTTTTTAATTGTTAAAGTAGCTGTTCTATCTTCTTTATTTATGTTACTTACAATTAATTTTTCTAACCCTTCAAGTTCTATTGCTCTAATAACATCATTTTCACTAAAGGCATAAGGCGAATTGTGAGGGTAATCTTTTGCCAATGGGTCAACTGAAAAAAACCTTGAAGTTTTTTGAATTTCAAGTGTATCTTTATAAACGATATTGTTTTCTTTGTCAAACAAATAGTATTTGCCTTCTTTTGGTTCAATACCGATTTTGTTTACAACAGAAAGAGTATCTTGATTAGGAATAATTAACATATATTCCATACGTTCTTGTGGTGTTTTGATTGTGTTTCCCACATATCCAAATTCGGCGTACGGATTATCATTTTGACTATAACCAAAACTGACTGCAAATAAGATTATAGTAGTAAATAATTGTTTCATAGTTTTTAATTTTTACGAGTTTTCATTGAATTTACCCATTTATTATAATCTTCGGGTTTAATATTTTCTGCACCAAGTTTATTTAAAGTTTCTTGAAAATCAATGTAGATGAGATGTAGCGAAGCTACATCTTCATTATTTTGTTGTTTTTCTGTTGCTTGCTCTGCAACTTTATTCATTTTTATTGAATATGCAATGACATTAGGCTTAAAATATTTTATTGATAAATCTGTACATTTTTCTGTAAAATCATCAAGTTTACCAAACTTATTTTTATAACTCAAAGCCAATTGAGTTAATAAAAAAGCAACAGTTTCTTTATCATTTAGAGGCTTAAAGTATGCTCCAGTTTGTATAGCTTCTCTTTTAATGTCTAATTCTGTTATTAAAATTCCGTCTGTTGGAAATTGTCCGCTTGTCAATTCTACGTTTGTAAATTTGCCGTCTTCACTTCTATGCCTTATCCAAGCGTGACTTGGACCAAGTGTTAGTTTTGCTTCTGCGTTTAAATCTTGTGCGATACATTTGTAGAGAAGTGGAAGAGATAAACAATTTCCTTTTTTGTCTTTTACCAATCTTGTTACAAAAGTGCTGTTGAAATTTTTATTACCAAGAAAATCCTCAAAATCGTATGTGTATGGAATACTATTATTTTCTGGTAATTTTTGAGTTAGATACATAAAAATCGCCCAATTGTTTGCTGTTTTGTAATCTGTTATTTTTTTTCTTTCTACCATTTTTTTACAAATAGAAGCAATTTTAAAAATCTCTTTTTTAAAATCAGCATAATTCAGTTTGTTATCAAACCAAGCATTTTCGACAGTAAACAATGCTTTTTTTAAAATTCAATTCACTTTTTTCTTCAAGCATTGATTTTAATTCAGAGTATGCTTTTTCATAGTGTTTCTGTCCGAAACAACTAAAACTAAATCCGATAAATACTATTAAAATTATTCTTTTCATTCGTTTCTGCCGTTCTGTTTAATTACCGCCAACGGTCTTGTGTATGAAACGTAGCGTGTAAAAAGACGCTAACTTTTTGGATTAACACAGAGCCGAATTTTTATATTTTGTTTTTAATTTCTCTCTTTTTAAAAGCCAAATTAAAAATTTGGCGGACTTTATAAAAATACACAAACCTTTTGATTAAACACTTATTAGCTATATTTCATACACCGTGTTAGCTCCAGTACTTTTTTTCTAACCAGCCATTTACAAACTTGTATTTCAAAAGATGTTCTTTTTTTGTATCCATAAAATCATTAAAGATGTCCTTCGATAATCCTTTAGATAAATTTTCTCCATAAAAAATAGCATCTCCACGTATTGATAGTACTTGCGTGTTATCATCAAGTATTAAATATCTATTTCCACAATAATTAAATATCATTGGGACTTTTTTAGATACTATATCTTCTTTAGAAATATTAAAAGATTTTAACTCCAAATCAGTATTTTCTTTAATAAGATTAATATCATCTGGGTAAGACCTATATAATTTTTGATAAAAAGGATATTCTTCCTCTTCAGTAAAGTTTTCATCAATTATCGCTAAACCATTCATTACTCTATAAAAGTTTTTTAGCACATCAGGAAATTTAAAACCTAATTGATTTTCAAAATCTTCTATTTCAGATTCTGTTAATCCTTTTTTCCATTTCAAACCCTTAATTCGTTTACTTCCAAATTCACTTGATAAATGTTTAATATTTTTCCATTTTTCTTCACTAAGTATCTTGATAAGGTCAAAACTCTTAATAGAATCGTCTAGATTGTCAAATTCTTTCTTTGTCATTTTGCTATGTCTCGTCCTGAAATATGGCTACAGGTTAAAATTGAATTTACGCTGATAATTTATATACCATATTAGGAGTTTTAAAGTCTAAAGATAAATGTAATCTTACTTCATTGTATAAATTAATTGCATTTTTTGTAGCTCTCTTTGCTTGTGCTACGTTATCAAAAGTTTGATCGAGATAAAACTCATCTTTTAGTA
>NZ_JBXVVH010000049.1:0-4087 GCF_057219185.1 Lacinutrix sp. YIN62 | reverse complement strand
GGACTTATACTAAACCAATTTTTAGCTATATTTGAAAACAGGATTAGGATATAAATAACCTAACCCTGAAATTTTGAACTTACACACTTTTTAGGATAGTGTCTCAAAGAAACAGGGCATTTTTCTATCTTTTACACAGATAAAGGTAAAATTCCTGGCTCAGTTCATTCTGATGGACATCATAATCATATTCACGGTAATTAATATAGAATTTTATGTATAAAACAAAACTATTTGGAGCATATTTACTACTACTTTTCATTAGTTGTAAAAAACTCACAAATAACAAAGTAAACACTAATAATAACATTCCTTTAAAAAGTAATTGTCAAATCCCTTTGGAGATTGAAAACTACTTAAAGAAGAATTCTGATAAATGGTCTAAAGTATCTTTAAATGACTTTAACAAAGATCTTGTAGGTTTTTTATTAGATTTTGCAAAGCATGAAAATAGTCAAATCTGCCCATATTCAATTTCTGGAGATTTCACTAATAATGGTAAAAAAGATTTTGCTATAATTCTTAGTAATAACAATTATAATGTAGAAGGGTATAATAATTATAACTTTCCTTTTTTATTAGTTTTCAATAATTTCAAGGAAAACTTAACACCACATATTGTATACAAAACAGGTTTATATAAAGACGATCTTATAAAAACAGTTATTTATAGTGAAGATGAATATGGAATTTTATCTTATTTAGAAAAAGGTAGTATTTGTGATATTAATGTCATTAATATCAATTACTTTGAAAAATCAGGTTTTTTCATATATTGGGATGAAGATAATATGAAATATCAGTTTTTAAATTATTTAGATAAAAATTTATGCGAAAAAATTAAGACAAGTAATACTCGAGAACCAATTTCTTTAGAAGGACAATGGAATTATAATTGTAAATCTGATTTGACAGAGTTTAGCATTAATAAAAAAAACGAAGTCTTTTTATCTTTAAACTCCGATAATTCAATATATATAAATTGTATTTTAGAAAAGAGTTCTAATAAAGACAATACATTTAACTTATTTTTTAATAATGTTGCTTCTCAAGAATATTATTACGAAGATAAGAAGAATGTTACTGAAAATGAAATTTCAAAAAAAGAAAGTATAGCTAGCATTAAAGTTATTAATGACAGAATAATAGAGATAGATTGGAAGGGCTTATACAATATGAAAACAAAAGAATTAGACTTTGTTGAAAATTTTATTTTTAAAAAAGAGAATAATAATATAAATCCAATCATTTTAAAAAAGTGTAATGAATAATATGATTTGACGATTATATTTAGAAGAGTAAGAAAATATTAAAAAATAATTCTTACAAATTTAGCAAAGAAATTACAGAAACCAACAACGCTGTAGTTCTTGGTGAGGAGTTAAACTTGGAACAGAATAAAAGCGAAGAAAAAGTATGCGAATGTGAAGCACGCTTAAGAGCTTTTATGAGGATGATAAGAATAGGTGAAGGAACTTCTGATGAAGGTGGTTATAAACGTATTGTTGGAGGTAGTTCTTTTTCAGATCACGGAAAAGATACGAGTAGCCATCCAAAAATATATATAAATATAATTCAACCGCCGCAGGCGCATATCAAATTACAAAAACGAATTGGAATGATTTGCCTTTTGTAAACTGGCGAAAGACTCAAAAACTTAATGATTTTTCTAAAAGAAGTCAAGACTTATATTGTGCATATCTTATAATTATAAAGAAAGGAGCCTTCAATTTAATTAAAGATGGAAAAATTATGGTGAATATAATCACGGTTCAATAGGTGTTGTGCAATCGTATCAAGACATATTAGGAATAACAGATATTAAGACCATTGGCAGATTAATGATTCAACGATTACAAAGCAAAAAGTTAAGAATAAAAGACTTGTGTTATTGCAATTCCAATCAAACCCTTAAAAAATGAAATAATGGATTACATTGTAATAATTCCCGCTTGTTTAGAATGATAAACAAAGAATTATTATATAATGATTTAAAGCATTTTGAGAATATCTTAAAAATGAAATAGAATGCTATATTGAGACATTTACGAGTCCACACTTCCAGCACTTACTCATTCTATCGTTCCGCGAAAGGCTACACCCTTTCAATCGCAAAAGCTTCCAGTTCCGCACAATACTAGTTATGTCCATTGCGCACCTACCTGCGGATAGACGCTACATTACCACAACCAGTATTTTTAGCCAACGCGCAATTCATCTTTTGTTTAATCTGTAGTACTAGCATCAAAATTCCAGAAGAAAGCTTATAAAAGCAACAACAAGCTATAATCACTTTTCATGCATTGTGTCGAATTATAATCATTTTTCACGAAAAGTAAACATTTTTCATATTATATTTGTAAATGAAATTCATATAAAAGCAAGATGAGTAATTATTTTTCACAACAAGTAACCTCTTTTCATAATAGAGACACACCAGAACCTGGCGTATTGGTTGGCTATGCTTTGTTGATAGAGTTTCTAATACAAGAAACAAATAAAGCAGTTCCTATCCCTAGGGAATTAGCTATAGTAACAAACAAACATCAAAAATATAAAACCGATAGATGGCAAGTCTTTACAAAGCGACATAAACCAAATAATGACATCATAAGTCATATCATATTTGCTATTAAATACGAAGGCATCAATCTGTATATTTTAAAACAACTGTTCCTTAATTTAGGAGAAGAAAGGATAAAAAAATATATACTAACAGAACCTACTGGGCAATATTCAAGACGCATATGGTTCTTGTACGAATGGCTATTAGTAAAAATAATAGATATCCCAGACCTAAAAACAGGATCCTATGTCGAGGTTGTAAATACAAAACTACAATATCCTGGTCCAACAGTAAATGCAACTAGGCATCGTGTAAAAAACAACCTCCCTGGAACACAGGGATTTTGCCCGTTAATCAATCGAACAGATAAAATAGAAGCTTATCAAAAAAAAGAGTTTTCTAATAAAATGGTGTTTGATTTAGAAGGAAAAGACAAAGATTTAATTCGAAGAACAGCCGCATTTTTGTTATTAAAAGATTCAAAAGCATCTTTTGCCATTGAAGGAGAAAAACCTGAAAACCTAAGAGCCAGAAATTGGGGAAAGGCTATTGGTCAAGCAGGTAAAAAAGAATTAACGCTTCAAGAGTTAGAGCGGTTACAGAATATAGTAATTGGCAAAAACAAACTCAAACAAATGGGATTAAGAACTAAGGAAGGATTTATTGGTGAACACGATCGAGAAACTTTTGCGCCTATTCCGGATCACATTTCTGCAAAAGCCCAAGACTTGCCAACACTTATGAAAGGGCTTATGGAAACCAATAAATTATTAAACCAAAGTGCATACGATCCTGTTCTAATGGCAACTGTAATTGCTTTTGGATTTGTGTTTATACACCCATTTTCCGATGGTAACGGTCGTTTACATAGGTATTTAATACATCATATTTTAATAAGAAAAGGATATACAAGTAGAGATATGATTTTTCCAATATCTGCAGCTATTTTAAATAATATTAGTAAGTATCAGGACGTTTTAGAAGCTTTTTCTGAACCGAGATTAGAATTAATAGACTGGGTAACAACAGAAGATCATAATGTTGAAATTTTAAACGATACTATAGATTTATATCGTTTTGCAGACTTAACAATTCAGGCTGAATTTTTATATGAATGTGTTGAAGAAACGATAGAGAAAATAATTCCAAACGAAATAAAATTCCTGGAACAACACGATAATATGTCGAACTTTATCAATGACCTTATAACGCTTCCAGATACTGACATTGATTTATTAATTAAGTTTTTAGTTCAGAATAATGGAAAATTATCTAAAATAAAAAAAGATAAATTTTTTAATGAGTTAACAGAAGAGGTCTTAAATAAAATTGAAAACAAGTACACTCAGGTTTTTAATGCATCGTTTAATGGATAGACAGTAATAATTTCAAAATTCGGGTAGGCAGGTAATCAGGTAGTAATCATAAATATCCTATTGAACCTAATTTATTACAACAGAACTTTGATGTAGAAAGAATACATCAAGTTTGGGTATCTGATATTACTTATATTCAAACAGA
>NZ_JBXVVH010000048.1:0-4241 GCF_057219185.1 Lacinutrix sp. YIN62 | reverse complement strand
TATCGCTATCTGCTGCTGCTGTCTCCCATGTGCCGCCGTCTAAGCTAAACTCATAAACGGATATAGAATTCGCTGCTGAAGAACTCGCGGTTACGACTATATTGTGTTGATCGGCAAATGCTAAAGTCGTTGCTTCCCAGCTCACTATAGGCGGCTCGCTTACTTGTATAAAAGTGGTAGCACTACTACTACACATTGTATTACTACTTGCAGAACTATCGGTAATGGTTACAGTATAATTCCCGCCTTGTGTAGGCATTATTGATGGCCCCGTTTCGCCTGGTAAAACACTCCCATCAAGACTCCATTGGAAAGTATATAGACTGGCATCGAGTCCTGTATCGACTAAAGGGCTATTAATCACTTCTGTTCCGTTGGTATTAATACATAACAGATAGTCGTCCTCTAAATCAAAGGCGGGTAATGGATTTACCTGTAAGGTTATCTCGGTTGTAGCATAACAATCGGAACTGTCCATCATACCGCCACTACCATCAGGTACCATCGTATCATTATCGACTCTTACAATAATAACTTGAGGGTTACTTGTATTGGTATAAGGACTCGTTAAGGCATTACTATTTGTATCGGCATCGGTTTGTGTGGCATAATAACTTACCGTGTAATTTCCTGGGTCTTGCCCGTCTAATACTGCTGAATTTTGTGATGCTAAATCAAACGTATTGGTAAGCATAGCCCCATCAAAAACCATAGTATCATCACAAATTTCATAAAGTATGGCCTGCCCATCTGAATTTGCTAATGCCTCTTCATGTACTTGCAATTGAAAGGTTAAAGCCGAGGTATTACATCCTGTTACGTTATTGCTTATGTTTACATAAATGGTTTGTGGGTTACTCGTATTTGTATATAATCCTGCTGGTATCAAATCATCGGCACCTGTTTGTGCTAATGCTAGCGTTTCGTGATACGTCACTGTAAAATCTGTTGGGTCTTGACCATTTAATATAGCGGCTGTCATCGTATTAAAATCAAAACCGTCATAAACTCCATCGGTATTCAATTCACAATGGGTATAATCGTCTACAGCTATTACCGTTGGTAATGGGTTAACAATCACATCGAAATTCACTAAAGCATAACAGCCTGTTGCTGGTGTTGGTGGCGCTGTGGTTCCTGTATTTTCTACTCGCACATAAATGGTTTGTGGGCTTACTGCTACGCCTGGGTTGCTAGGATCCTCATTAACATAGGCCGTTGGGTCTAAAATAGCATTGGTTCCTGATAAGGCATCGGCTTCACTGGTATGATATGTTGCTGTTACTTCTTGTGCTCCATTAAGGATTGCAGCTTCATTTTGTGTTAAATCGAAGGTTTCTAACAAATCGTTGCTTCCTACAATAGCCACATCATCACAAAGTTCTAAATCAACTGCATCTGCCTCAGGGGTTGGATTAGGCAATACTCGAATAGTTACTGTTGTAAATGAAAAACATCCTGTATCGGCATCTGTAACTCTAACATAAAGCGTTTGCGATTCTGATGTATTCATATAACTTGTGGGATCTGGTATTTCATTAACTTCTGCCTGAGCATCTGCTTGATTTTCATAGTAAGTTACAACCCAACTTGGGTTTGCCGCCCCTGTAATCTCTATATTTTCCACTGTTAAATCAAAAATAGTGAAACCATCATTATCATGATAATAATCGGCATCTAAATCGTCACATTGTGATAGGGTATTGTCATAGTTTATATCTAGCACTGGTGGAAAGGCCACGCGAATCTCAAAACTCCCTGTACTTACGCATCCATTTGCAAGGCTTTCTAAACGAATATAGATTGTTTGCGGATTCGTTGCATTGGTGTAATTAGCAATATTTGTAATTTGATTTGTTCCTGCATCGGCTGTTGCTTGACTGGTATGGTAAGTCAATTCAAAATCTGCAGCTGTTTGTCCTCCCGTGAAAATTTGAGGACTAATCTCTGTTGTAAAATCAAATTGATTGTACCCATCGTTATCGTCATCACAAATTATATAGTCATCTATGTTTAATGGTATGACTGGCGCTGGTAGAACAACCAAGGTTAACTCTACAATCGTATAGCATCCTGTTCCTGGTACTATTGGTGGTGTGGTTGTCCCTGTGTCTTCTGCACGTACATAAATCGTTTGCGTATTGGCAACAATATTTGCGTAAGGCCCAATAATTGGATTGGTCGCCGTTTCGGCATTGGCTTCTGTTTCATAATAACTTATGGTTACTCCTGCTTCGTTATTAAGGATTGTCGTGGTTTGACTTTCTAAATCGAAAATGGCATAACCATCATTATCGTCATCACAAACTTCTAAATCGGCAGGCATAGCTACGGGACTTGGAAGTGAGGTTACTCTTAAATCTAAAGTGATAATATCGTAACAACCTGTTACATCGATGACGGCTCTTACATAAATAGTTTCTGCTGTATTGGTATTGATATAAGGGCTAAACAACTGCCCTGTAGCAGTTCCTGCATCGGCATTCGCTTGTGTATCGTAATAAGTTAGCGTTATTCCGGTTTGTCCATTAAGAATTTGCGCATTGGCTGATTCTAATATAAATTCCTCTACTTCATCGCCTGGATTGTTCTCATCACACAAAGAGATTGGGTCGGGCTGCACTAATACTGGTAGTGGGTTTACTATAAGTGTTAATGGTCTTACTCTGGAACAACTATTCACATTGTCTTCTACACGAATCCAAATGATTTGGGTATCCATACTGTTGTTAACATAGGCATTAGGTGTTAGTATTGGATTTGTTGGCACATTGGCATTGGCCTCGGTCTCATAATAACTCACAATGTACTGCGTGGGATCTAAATCGTTTGTTGCATCGGTATCCAAGGTGTTCAATACTTCTGCTTCTATGTTTGTTAAATCAAAACTTGCGAAACCATCGGCATTATCATCACACACTTCTAATGGACTAGGGTCGGTAATTTGTGGGGTCGGATTCACTATTAGTTCTAATTCCACAAAGCTCGCACAGGCTGTTGCTATTGTTGAACTCTCGATACGAACATAGAGCGTTTGGCTGTTCACTACAATATTGTTGTAGGGACTAACTAACGCATTTACATTATTGGTAGCATCGTCTGGAGTCTCGTGGTAGGTAATAACTAATCCTGCAGTCAATCCACATGCTACTTCTACGTCGGCATCGGTAAGAATAAAGACTCCAAAACCATCACTATCGGGATCACAATACTCTAATGGTGTTGGCACACAGGCTACTGGTGCTTGTTCTACTTGAAGGGTTAATTCTGTAGTATCATAACATCCTGTATTGATGTCTTCTACACGTACGAATACGATTTGTCCGTTTGCGTTATTGGTATAAGGAATTGGCAATGGATTGATTTCATTTTCGGCATCGGCCTGTGTTAGGTAATAGGTTACCGAATAATCTGGATTGTTCCCTGAAATCTCATTGTTTTTTATACTTAAATCTATTGATGTTATGCCGTCTGGAACGTTATCGTCACAAACTTCTAGAGCTGTTGGAACTACGGGTACGGGTACGGGATTCACGATCAAATCAAAATTACTAACACTCACACAGCCGGTTGTAATGTTTTCTACGCGAACATAGATCGTTTGTGCATTTGAGGTGTTAATGTGTGGACTTGCTAATACATCTGAATTATTCACAGCGCCTAGTGCGGTACTGTGATAGGATACCACAACATCCAATTGTCCGTTTGCAATTTCTAAGTCTTTACTGGTTAAATCAAAACTCTCTTGCTCATCACCAGTGTTGTTATAGTCACACAATTCATAATCCGAAATGACCGGGATTACTGGTAATGCGTAAACGATAAGTGTTAATTCTACCGTCTCAAAACAACCGGTTAACGTGTTTTCTAATCTGGCGATAATCACTTGTGAATTCGCTACTGTATTTGTATATAACGGCCCGATCTCACCGACTGGTGGTGTTGCTATGGCATCGGCTAAACTCGCATAATAGCTAACACTCATATTAGCCTGAGCGCCTATAATCTCAGCGTCTTTTACGGTTAAATCAAATGCAACGAAACCATCTGTATCGTCATCACAGAGCTCTAATGGGCTTGGTACTACTGGTACTGGTAATGGATTTACAACTAAATTCATTGGGGCTATGGTAGAAACACAGCCTGTTACTGTATTGTCTAATCTTACATAAATTGTTATAGGGGTTACAACTGTATTTGTATACAGTGGCCCTATAGGGTTTACTGGTACCTGTGCATCT
>NZ_JBXVVH010000047.1:0-4290 GCF_057219185.1 Lacinutrix sp. YIN62 | reverse complement strand
AATTTTACATCTGCTTTCAAATAACTTAACTCTACTGCTTTCTGTTTAAACTCTAACGTGAAATGACGTGATTTTTGTCTCATAATTTTCTAAGTTAAAATCAAGCAAGATAGTAACTCAACTTAACGTCCAATCTAAGATAGCAAGTCCACTTCGATCTTTTAAGGGCTAAACTGTTATTAGATCAATCTTATTAGACAAAATAATTTAATGATTTTGCTCATAATATTCATTAAATTCTCCTTGTTGAAGTACATTTCCATTATTACGATCGATATTTTTAAATTTTATTCTTATAGAATCTTCTTTAAGAATAAATTCCCTTTCTGATTTTGTATCCATATTATAAAAAAAAGACCATTTTCCTTTAGGGATACCATTTTCGCTAATTTCAAAGCCTTGGGCTATTAAATTATTTTTTATTGATACGATGAAATTACCTGTATTATTAATTTTTAATCCATTTTGATAGTATTCAATATTTGGATATGAATTTTCGTAATTAGTATACCATAAACTATCTTTAATTCCATTTTTATAATAGCCAACTTTGTATATTCCAGCATCTCCGTCTCCGTAGAAGTACCATTTACCGTGAAATTTAGCTTCTTTAGGTGTTAAACCTTTTGAATTCTTTAATTTACCTTCGGCGATAATTTTTTTTGACATTTCATTGTTTGACCAAAAAAAATCATTCACAATATTACCATTAGTAACTCTTAATATGTTTCCTTCTGTACTATTAGATAATTCCCAATTAGTATATGTGAAAATATTTGGAGCTTTAAAATATAAACTATCAACTGCTTTATTATTCTCATCATAATTTTGGGTAGTAATTGATTTTTTTTTCTGCGAACAAGAGGATAAGCATATGAAAAAACAAATTAAAGGAAAAGTGATTTTATTCATGTGTTTTAAATAATATCAAAATTTGAACTAAAAATATATTTTGAAATAAGAAGCTTGAATCAATCATCAGAATAAGTAGTATTTACTTTTATGCTTTTAATCTCTAAATATCCTTCTCTATTGATTTCAATTTTTTTCTCAACAATGACTAGCTCATCCTCAATTGAATGATATGATTTTTTTTGTATTTTATAATCTTTGTCAATACTAAAACCTTCAAAATAGAAAGAATCATCATATCCATATCCTGTAATTAAAATATCAATTCCGTGAACTAGTTTTATTTTATTGGTATCAAAAACAATTAATTGCATAATTATTCCTCTAACAAATCCTTCATTTTCAATTATTTTAGTCCCATTTAGAAAAACTTCTAGTTCATGATCTATTGGTTCGAGTCTTTTATAAAAAAAGGATTCTGAAAATTGGCAACAATCTTCATTAATTAGAATTTCATAGTAACCTTTAGGAGTGAATTCGCTAAATAATTCATTATTAATATTTTGATTAAAGAAAAGGTTTTTATTATTTAAAATGGATAATGTATCTATTTTATACGTTCTTAATTTATCATGCCATTTAAGGAAAGTTTGTTCATTTAATAAACTATCCAATATATATGGGGCAATTGAAAAAGGTAATTTTTCTATAGGTTGTTTTTTAAGTTCTTCAATAAACTTTTTATTTCTATTAAGAATTAATTTATTGAGAGAATCGTTTGCTTTTATTTTTTTTTGTTCTTTTTTTGAAGAAATCGAGTCCGAAATAGATGTTTCTTTTTCATTTTTTAAATCAATATTATTTATAGTTTCTAGTTTATTACAACTAAAAATAATAGGGAATATAATTGTTAAAATAATTTTCATACTATTTGAAATTAGGTTTAAACCCTTGAATATGTAAATGATTTTTGTGGGTAAGATTTGTTTTACAATGATTTGAATTTTTTATCAGCGAATATATTTTCCTTTGTCTTTTTTATTCATTTATTTTTTTTCTTGAAACTCTCCTTTTTCATTTAGATAATAATATTCAGTCCATTTTTTTATTTGAGGTTGATTTAATTCTTTTTCTGCTTCCATATCATAAGAATAACTAGACATTTTGTTAATAACAATGTCAAAACGATTATTGATAATAAAATCATATTCATACCTGACTACCCAAGTAAATCTATTAAAGACAATTAAATAATCTTTTTGAATTCCTTTAGTATTAAAACTGGATAAAATAAAAAATACACCAGGAATATCATTCTCACCAAAATATTGAACTAAACTTCCTATAACATAATGATTATTAACTTTTGATTTGATTATGGGATAAAAAGTTAAGTCATTAATATTATAATCACTATCATCATCTTTTCCATAGTATTGGAATTTCACATTATTAAAAAGCCCTTTTATTGTATAGTCCAGTATTTTTGCTTCGTAAACACTATCTTTCCATTCAATTGTACTTTTTTGTATATTAATATTTGTAAAAGTCGTATCTACATAATCTCCTTGTTCATATATTTTTACTTTATCAATAATGTTAGCACTATTGTAGTGAAACTTCATGTCTGGTAACAAGTTTAATAGAGAATCTATTTTTTGTTTGTTATTTTTTTGTACAATTTTGTTTTTTGAAATATCTTTTTTTATTATTCTATCAGAAATGATTATTTCTTTTTTTAAATTGTTTTTACAAGAAGAGAATAAAATTACTAATAGTATAATTAATGTGCTTTTTTTCATTTTTCTATAATTTTTGAAAAGTCAAAACCAACCATATGAAGATGATGGTGGTGTCTATATACACCATCTTTTCTTTTATGGATTGTATGCGGTAGTCTTGTCTTCTTTTTTATTTCAATAATTTCTTTTTTCTTTGTTTTAGGATTGATTTTTTCTGTTTTTATTATTTGATTGAAATTTTCAGAATACATTTCTTTCTTTCCTGCCCCCCAACCAAATTTATATAATGAATTATTGAATTTGACTTGTCTATTGTAATCAAAATGAGTGTCTTGTAAATATGTTCTTTCTCCGTTAATATTAATGCTCAAATATCGAATATCTCCAGCAATACCATTAATATGTTCTCTGCTTTTTCCTGGTTTCCCTTCTTTTGTACTAAAACCATTAAACCCCAAATCTTCAATATTTTCTTCAATCATAGCACCTATAAGACCTGCGAAGCAATCTAAATTAATATACCATCTTTTACTTTTACTTGTCCAAGTAGCTATTTTGAATTTCACATTTCCAGACGAATATTGATCTATATTTCTTGCATCTAGTAATTTCACCTTTTGAATTGGTTTTACTTTTACACCTTTAACTTTCCATTTTTCTGCTTCAATTAACTTAGATTTACCTAATATGTGTGTTTTTCCATCACTTTCATGATATATATATTTAACTTTATTAGGGTTGTCAATTTTATTTTTTTCAATTTTACCACTAGAGTAAATATTATATATTACAATAGCAGCTTTCAATTTGAATTCTTGATTTTCATCGTTTAAAAAGCATTTATTGACAACAGGAATATTTGTTTGTTTAGATGTTACTTTTAAATAAAGTTGAGCTGTTTTTAAGTTACCTGTATCTGGATCTAATTTTTTATCCCAATTATTATATTTTCCTTCATCTACTTTTTGAAAGATTATCTCAGCAACAGCATATCCATCTTTAACAGTAGCTTCAATTTTTGTAACTTCTTTATCGTTTTGGATTACTGTAACTTCTTTGTCTTTATCTACTAATAATTGTTCTTTTTCGTAAATTTTAAAGACGACATTCTTTCCTTCTAGATTGGTACATGCTGCTACTAATTGTACCTTTTGACCTAAGACTCCTTGTACTATTTTGGTATAATATGGTACGGTAGCTTTTGCGGGTTTCGTTTTGGAAGATTTCTTTCTTTTTCCAGCTTTGTCTTTATAATAAATAGGCTGGGGGGGAGCATCGGCTTGAACTTTTTCTTTCTCTATTTCTGCAAAAAAGGCGTCTGCAATATGTTCTTTGCTAGATAAAGTAAGTTTAGCATGTTCGTTATCAAAGGGTAATTGTAAGATTTTCCAATCTGGAAAATGTATGTAGAGTTCTAGGTCTGATCCGTATTTTTCTGAGAAATCAATTTCTGCAAAATAATTTCCTTGTTTGATAGTGGTATCATACCATTTTTTGTATTCGTTGTCTTCGTCTTCAATAGCGTTTTTGTACCGAATTTTATCACCTACTTTGAATTGCTTGATAATAGCTCGATCTTCAATTTTTATACTATTGTTTTTCCATTCGATAAGATCATCGGTAGCAGCTCTACCATAAAAAACGGTTGGGATATTGGGGGTACGATAATAATCTTTATCATAGACCTGCATCTCAA
>NZ_JBXVVH010000046.1:0-4998 GCF_057219185.1 Lacinutrix sp. YIN62 | reverse complement strand
GACCTATTACCGAGAAGAATACGAACGTAACAACAAACGAGTAAATAGTCCAAAAGGCAGGTATCTAAAATCCAAACGGCAAAGTACGGTAGAACCCGTTTTTGGAACCCTCACACAGTTTATGGGACTTCGGAAAATCAACACTATAGGAATTCAACAAGCAAACAAAGTCATGCATCTGTCTGCAATTGCCTACAACTTGAAGAAATATTTAAAATTCATTGTAAAAAATGTAAAAGTAGATGCTAAAGCAATGAAGCATTTGTTTTGTCTTGTAAAACGCGTGTTTAGGCCCCAAATAAAGCTGTTAGAACGAATATAATAGGCATCTTAAAATTTAAATAGTGTTGGCTTTAACAAAGTAAAACCCCCTATAAAAGGAGCTTTTGAATGTTTTTTTATGTTTTTATAGACTTGTGCAACGATTACCAGTGTTAGCGGTAGTCTTTCATTGTTTATTCTCATTTTCTCTTTGCAAAGTGATTGTTATTTTAGTTTTTCTATAACTTACAATTACAAATTGACCACAATTAAACCCAAAATCCTTAAGCCATTTTCCACTTAACCTTATTTCTGGAAATGTGACACGCCTATTATACTCTCTTGGAAACACCTTAGAAATTACTTTTAATTGTCTTTCTCCATTTTTTGTAATTTTCTTTTCTTGCTCCATAACTACTATTTATTGCCATAAAATTATAATAAATAATACTTAAAACAAAATAAATACGCATGAAATTATAATTAATTGAGTTTTTGACACAATTTTGGAATCCTTATATTGTCATCAAAAGTCAATAAATTAGCACAGTGTCGAAACAAAACTTAAATAGAATTAAATCTGTTCTTGCTGAAAAGAATACAAATAATAAAGAATTAGCAAGTCATTTGGGAAAAACAAAATCTACTGTTTCAAGATGGTGTACCAATGAAGTCCAACCTTCTGTTGAAACATTGTTTGAAATCTCTAAATTCTTGAAAGTTGATATTCGGGAGTTGTTGGTTTCGACGGTGAAATGATTTTACCAAAAATGCCACCACTTTTTTTATTCAGGTATTAGTTCAGTAATTTTTATCCTTTTTTACTTATCTAAATTTTTAACTATTAATTTGAATTCATTCTCAATATTAGCAATATCAGTTTCTAACCATTCAAGTTTTCCAAATTTTTCTTCGTAAGTTTTTTTACTGTCTTTTATACTTTCAAACTCTTGATAATATCTTCCTTTATCATAATCTCCAACTACAAAATGAAAGTCATAATGATAAGAGTGTGTGCAATAGTCAAATTCGATAAGCTTTATTTGGTAAGGTGCTGGAAATAGAATTCCATTGTTCGGTTTTTCAATATTTCCAACTATTCTACGACTCTTATTTCTATTATCCTTATTGTAATAAAAAGAAAAATTTTCTTCGGTCAATGAAGTAACACTTATACTTTTGGGTTTTAACATGAGAAATTCTTCAAGTAATTCAAAAAAATTATCAAAAGATAGTTTTTCGTCTAAGTTATATGTTTCCAAAATTGCGCTTCTCCAATTGTAGCCAGCTCCTAACTTATTAAGTTTTTGTTTAGTCCAAAAATTGAAGTAATGAAAAGGTGGTACACTTTCAATATTAGAGTTAATATCAAATCCTAAGAGTGTATTTTCTAAATTCGTAAGTGAGATTTGATTTCCAAAAAACATACCAGGTCTTTTCTCTATGAATTTGGCAAATTCAATTGTCGTTAAATTTTCTAGTTTTGTTTTCATTTGAAATTATTGACTTGTTGGTTGTGTAATTGTTCGTTAAGGGACATAGTTTACACAAGTTAAAGATTAGGGTTTACACTAAGCCAAAACAAACGTTTTTACTTTTATATTTTGTTAAACGTCAAAACTTTGTTTTGGCGTGATTGCTTAAAAATACAAAACTTTCGGTAACCACCGAACGCCCTATATGCTTTATACCTTGTTATGCTCTTTTTCTTTTCTCACTGTTATTATCAGTTTGTTCTTTTTCTGGTCAATTTTTACAGTATCTCCTTTTTTAAATCCAAGTTGTTCAAGCCATTGTCCTTCGAGCCTAATTTCAGGTACAGTATAATTGTTCCCCCATCTTCGATAACGGAACTTACTGTATATTTTTAAAATCCTGAAATTACTCAATTGTCAGCTATTTATATGACAAACATAAGAATTCAAATTGAGTTGTCAAACTTTTGTATGACAAAATTGTCGTATAATTAATTGACATTTGTTCTGTGAATAAAGAACAACTTAAAAAGAAAGTCGGTCAGCGTATTGTTGAGCTAAGAAGTCAGAAAGGTTGGAGTCAGTCAGATTTGGCTCGTGCTTGCAATAAAGATAGACAGGCACTTGAAAAGTTAGAGAATGGAAAAGTCAATCCGACAATTTATTCGCTTTTGGAGATTTCTAAGGCTTTAGAAGTTCCTTTGAAGAAGTTGGTTGATTTTTAAATCAATTTTATCTTTTCTTTCTAAATATCAATAAATCACTACTTGTACCTATTACGAAGTAATTTCCTGAATAAGAAAATCCATAAACTTTTAAAGTGTCAGGAGAATAAACCCTAAAACATTTCTCGGTATCCTTTTCTGAATAAATATATTTTCGATTCGGTTGAAAAATAATATCAACTTTGGGCCAATCTAACGCCATTATTTCCAAACTATCTCCGTCTGAATTTCCTAGTGGTAATCCGCCTCCGTGTAATCCTGCAATTTTGATATTTTCATCTTGTAGTTCTCCAATTCCAAAACAAGTTAGATTTGAATAATCAATTTCAAAATCATCATTATAATCTCGTTCAATTTTTTCAAATTTTGAGCAATCAATTAATCCTCTACCGTTACTAGAAATCACAAGTAATAGGTTTTCATTATTTTTTGAGAAACCGACTTCAGTTAATCCACCAACAGCAAATTGTTCAAATTCCCAATTATCTGGACAACTTTGATTTTTTGTCTTTTCAAGAATCTTTTGTAGTCTTTTACGATTCTCTTCTTCTATGTCTTTTTTAAAAAAGTTCATTCCTTAATTGAGCATAACGGTCTTGTGTAAAATGCGTTTTAATGCATTTTTACACCTTGTTAGCTTTTCGTTTTTTATTATTCATTCCAGCCTGGTCCATTCTTTTCTGTACAAGGCTCAGCTAATTTATTCCAATCTGTCAATTCTATAGGTGGTTCTCCCTTTTCGGCTCGATCCATCATATCGTAGAAGAAATTAAAAAAGTCAAGTGTTAAAGGAGAGTAATCTTCTCCCTTTTCGGTCAAATTGTTTTTGCCTTTTTGAATTGCTCTCCAAAACAATTGTTGATTTTCTTTAGTCAAACTTCTTAAATCTAATTCCCTATTAATCCAATCATCAATCCGAGAATTATGAAATCCCCATCCAGCATCTGCACTTTCATCATCGTCCGAGTTTGGAATTTGTAACTTCAACCAATCAGACAGTTCCTGTCCGCTATCAATCAGTTCTAATTCAGTTATGACAATCCGAATAATCTCATCATATCCCGTCCATCTTCTGGCGAAACATCTTCCGTCTTTTAATATTATAAATCCACTTGCCATTTTATTTTCTTAATGAAAGATAACGTTTAGCTATGAATAGTACGGGGCAGAAAATCCGCGGATTTTCGTGTCGGCACAAGCCATAAGCTTTTTGTTTTGTTTTTACTTTGTCGTTATAAAAAACCAAATTAAAAGATTTGGCGTTGATTGTAAATATACCCGAACTTTAGATTTTAAACACTTAAATCCGTATTATTTATAGGTGTTGTGCCTGTTACACAACTTTATTGATAAAGATAGTATAAGGAATTTAAAAATGGCTTAGTTATTCCTTAACTTTAATTATGCTAGACAAAAAAGAGTTCCAAGAAAAATTATTTTCTCATTTTTAATAGAGTGAATGTATTCCAATACATCATTTTACCGCAAGTTAAAAGGGGGATTACATTTAGAATATGCTTTAATCTAGTCTTTTTAGGTCCAAAGTGGTTAGAAAAATATTGTCTCTGTTGTTTTCTCTAAATTATGTTTAGAGGGGTGATGTTAGATAAGATTAAATATATTTTACTTAAAATAATCTCTTAAAAATTTCTTATGTATTGTAATGGCACACTCTTTTACGAAGTGGCGTAGAGGTGAAGTGAAAATGTGTGTAACATGGGGTTTTATAACTAACCGCAATTAACCGCAACTATATAGGGCTTTAATAGGGCTTTAATAGGGAGTATCTATAGAGTAAACATTAACTAAGCATCGCATGCCCCGTACTAAAAATAACATCCCATTAGAGTCATTAAACCGATTAGAATAAGTCCTATAGTCATTAATATTTGTATAGTCAAAATGGTTAATAGAGAAGCTCTTAAATACTTTTTCTTGTATGGAAGTCCTTTAAATGGAAATAAAGCTACTATAGTTCCAAGGATAAATCCTAAAATATTAAATCCTATTAAGTTCGCATTTAAAGCAGATAGAAAATTATCAGTGGCACTTCGCTGTCCTTTTATTAGCAATCCAAATAGGATGATATTAACTACGATAAGAATTGAAATCCGTAATAGATACTTTTTCTTGTCTGATTTCAGTTTCTCATCAAGGTTTTCTGTAAATCCTACGCCTAAAACCTCTTGGTTTTCCATTTTGTCTTTTTTCATATGTTCGTTAAGGGATATGGTTTACGCAAATTAAAGATTAGGGTTTATACTAAATTAGTTTCTAAGCTTGTTGATTATTGTTTGTTTCTAAGCTGCTTTTCATCAAAGAAACTCAAAAATACGTTTCTATAAAACACTTTCCAAATGCCACTTCTTATGGCATTCAAGAGTATTGGTTTTAACAAAGTAAAAGCCCCTGTAAAAGGAGCTTTTGAATGTTTTTATGGCAGTATCTCATAAACTGTGTAAGTTTAAAAATCTCGGGGTTTAATTCACCCTCGAGATTTTTTTATTTATTAACTTTAACACATTTATGAAACCAGA
>NZ_JBXVVH010000045.1:0-5250 GCF_057219185.1 Lacinutrix sp. YIN62 | reverse complement strand
AATGATTCACTGTAACGTCTAGTAACTCTGTCATTTTTATACATAATCTACTTGAATTATGTAGCCTTTATTCAGGACGAGTCATAGACTTGTGCAACGATTACCGGTGTTGGCAGTAGTGTTTTATTGTTTTCCATATAAGTTTATCAGTGTTCCATTTAAACTAAACGGAATTACTGACGTATGAGATTCATTTCTATATATTTTCCAATCCATATCAACATTTTCGTAGTTACTTTTTTTAAGATATAAACTAAACTTAATCATATTAGACACCATCATTGGGCTTTCATCTTCTCCAGTCGAAATAAATACTTTAGTCGGTTTAATATCCCAATTTTGGTTATTACTGAACTTAATAATCGCAGGCTTTAAAAATATTTCTTCGTTAAGCTGGAATGAAGGACTATTTATTCCAAATCGAGTAAAGTAATTGTCAGATTTCACAAAACAGTATGACGTAAATAATCCACCAAGAGAATGTCCTGAAATTCCTCTATCAGAATTTGTTTTATAGTGTTTGTCTATAAATGGCACAATTTCTTTTTTTAAGCATTCTAAAAATTTATCAGCTCCACCAGTTCTGATAGTTCCTTTTTCAACACCAAATTTCTTCTCAAATCTTCTTTCTGTTATTGTATCACAATATGGGGTGTAATCATTAAATCTATTAATTCCTGATTCTATTCCATTAACCTTATGACTGATTCCAACGAGAATCACATCTTCGATTTTTTCAGAATCAATGTATTTTGACTCGAAATATCCAAATGTGCTTTTCCCATCCAAAACATAAAGCACAGGATATGTTATGCTGTCCTTAATAGAATAATTCTTTGGAAAAGACATATGAATTAAATAATCTTTATTTGTAATTTCAGATTTAATGATATGGTCTGGCTTAAAAAAATCTCGCCCTTTTGGGTCTAACTTTTGGCTAAATAAAGGGTTGCAAAAAATCAAAAAAGAAAATGTTATAAATAATAGATTTGGTAGTTTCAAAAAGTTCATTTGTTTAATTCAGAGTTCATTGCTTACATTACTGCCAACGGTTTGTGTAAAATGCGTTTTCAATGCATTTTTATACGGTGTGCCTGTTGCACAAGTTTGTTGCTAAAGATAGAAAAGGAATTTAAAAGCGGCTTAGTTATTTCTTAACTTTAGTTATGCAAGGCAAAAAAGAGTACCAAGAAAAATTATTTTCTCATTTTCAATTGAGCGAACGCATTCCGAAACACAACTTTTACCGCAAGTTAATAGCGGTATTACATTTAGATTTTTTATATGCATCAACCCAGCCTTTTTATGGCGATAGCGGTCAGAAAAGTATTGATCCTGTTGTGTTCTTTAAACTGTGTTTGGTGGGGTATTTGGAGAATTTAATAAGCGACCGTAAATTGATACAGCATTGTAGTATGCGCTTAGATATACTGTATTTTCTGGGCTATGATATTGATGAAGCTTTGCCTTGGCATTCTACCATTAGTCGCACGCGTCAATTATTTCCTGAACATATTTTTGAAGACGTTTTTACAAAGGTATTGAGTATCTGCGTTGAAAAAGGGATGGTAAGTGGCCATACTCAAACCATTGACTCAGCTCCTGTAAAGGCGAATGCTTCTATGGATACTTTAGAGCTAAAAGTTCCTAAAGAAGATTTGGATGCTCATTTGAGAAAAATACGTCACATAAGTAGTCGCGATAAGGAAACTATAATCCGTAAAGCTCAAACCAATAAAGCTTCAGAAGACCAGCAAAGCATCACCGCCAATGCAAAAGAATTACAAGCCCTAAACAGCAGAAATAAGAAGTGGGCAGCAGAGCAAGATCAACGTCCTGGCGCTGGAAATAAAGGAAGTAGATACACCTCCAATAAAACCCATTACAGTCCCACCGATCCAGATGCACGAATCAGTGTAAAACCAGGAAAAGCGAGAAAGTTAAACTATATGAGCCAGCTTAGTGTAGATACGGCGCATCATGCCATTACAGATATCAAGGCATACCATGCCGATAAAAAGGACAATCAATATTTACAGGACATCACCAAACGCTTAAAAACTAAACTGCACAAGCAAGGGTTACTTTGGCGGAACTGTGTTGCTGATACCGGCTATAGCAGTGGCGAAAATTATGCATTTTTAGAAGCAATAGGTTTGGAAAGTTATATTCCCCCTCATGGCACTTATAAAGGCGGTCCAGAGGGATTTGTTTACCAAAAAGAAGAGGGTCATTACCTGTGTCCACAAGGAACTATCATTCCCTTTAAAAAGGTGTTTTTGGATTCCCGTACCAAAACCAAAAAGAAAGCGTACAGAGGTTCAAGTATGCAATGCAAAGGATGTCCCTTAGCCAAAGCGTGTTTAGGAAAAAGTGCAAAAGAGAAAACATTTTCTGTGACCTATTACCGAGAAGAATACGAACGTAACAACAAACGAGTAAATAGTACAAAAGGCAGGTATCTAAAATCCAAACGGCAAAGTACGGTAGAACCCGTTTTTGGGACCCTCACACAGTTTATGGGACTTCGGAAAATCAACACTATAGGAATGCAACAAGCAAACAAAGTCATGCATCTGTCTGCAATTGCCTACAACTTGAAGAAATATTTAAAATTCACTGTAAAAAATGTGAAAATAGATGCTAAAGCAATGAAGCATTTATTTTGTCTTGTAAAACGCTTGTTTAGGCCCCAAATAAAGCTGTTAGAACGAATATAATAGGCATCCTAAAATTTAAATAGTATAGGTTTTAACAAAGTAAAAGCCCTTGTAAAAGGAGCTTTTGAATGTTTTTTTATGTTTTTATAGACTTGTGCAACGATTACCTTTGTTAGGCACTGGGCTTTATTCCGCAGTAATTAGCTTTCTTAAGACTTGTCCATCTGATGATTGAACATTCAATATGTAGTGTCCTGTTCGTAATTTTAATCCGTTAATATTAAATTCGTTAGAGTTAAAACTATTCTCATAAATAACATTCCCATAAAAATCATAAATTCTCACATCATTTTTTATATCAGCCTGTTTAGCTAAACCACCATATGGGTCATCATCACAAGGATTTCCTGGAGGCAATTTGTTAACAACAATAGAACCTCCTTTAATTGGGTTAGGATAAGACTTTAAACTCCAAACATCATCACAAGGATCATTTGGATTATCATCATAAGGATCGTAAACCGTTACCCATTTTTGTCCAATATATGTCAATCCACAATCATTTTTTGCATAACAAACTACTGAATACGTTCCTGTACAAGCTCCCCAATTTATACTAGCATATCTTGAAGTAGAGTTATAGGTGTTTTGGCTTGTAGGTTGAATAGTTGGTCCAGAACCAGCATTACAAGTTGTATTTGGTGTAACAGACCAATAATAATGTGTATTACCTGTTGCCCAAGCTACGCTAAATTGAGTTGTTGAATTTGTAGATGCATTGTCATAGCCACCATTAATTCCGTTTGTTGTTACATTAGGTTTCCCTACCCTAATTTCTTTTGTGATTGTTACAGTTCCACATCTTGGATTACCATAAGTGGCTGTTATATTTATTGTACCATTTTGGTTTTGGTTTAATTGATTTAGTGTAATTTCATTACCGTTTGTTGTAAAGGAAACTAGATTATTTGGGTCATTAACTGTCCAATTAGTAAAAGTAGCGTCAGTTGTTACAGAATAAACTCCTGTTGTACATAAATAATCTTCTCCAGTTAATTCGGAGTTTGTGCAAAAAGCAGTACAGTCAAAGAAATCAATGTCTGTGTCTGCGTCTAACTCTTCTGCTAACCAATCTCCATTTCGTCTATTAAAAGAAATATGCTCCGCGTTTAAATTATTGTTTTGGTTTGAAGATGTTGTGAAATTGACAAACGGAATAGCTCTATTTCCTATTGGTGGATTTGCAGAGGTATATTGTCTGTAATAATCAAAATCATTTAAATTAGCATTACCACTACCAACATCTAAAGCACTTGTAACAGGAATAAAATCGAAGTTTAAATTGACATCTATATTATAGTCATAATTATAAAACCAATTAGTATCACCTCCATTATTAGCAATCGCTAACCCATTAGGACTAATTCCGCCAGGATAATTATCTATAAACTGATCTCCATTTTGAGAGTTTACTGATTTATTAAAAATGGTTCTTGTTATTGGTATTAACCAAAGAAACTTTTTTTCGTAAGTTAATCGTCCTTTATAAATACGAGCAGTACCAGAAGACGGAAAAGTATTTGCTCTAAATTCTAAATCTAAATTACTGTTTCCTGGTAAAAAACCTAAAAGCGCAGCAGAAACATCGTTTAAAGCAATACCAACTGCTGGGTCGATATTAATAAAAAGAAGCTCAATTATACTTGTTAAAACTGATGTGCCACCTTCTCCAGTAACAGTAACAAGTCCTTAATTTGATGATAAGCCTTGACTATTTCCACAATGACTGGCATTGCTTAATGCTATATTTCGTGTTTGTTGTGGGTAACCCATTGTTTGTAATTCTGTTTGCCAAGCACTATGTGTTGTATTGGTTCTATTACCATTAGTATCTACATTGTTAATAAGCATTTGATTGACAGCAGGTGCATCTAATAAATCATCAATAGTTGCTAAACCAAAATCTCCTGCACCATTTATTGGGATGCTTATATTTCCTAAAGGTGTTTGTATAAACTCATTAACAATATGTCTTCCCATATGTAAAAGTCCTAAAGGGATATGTGCACCTTGATGTGGTGCATCGTGGCTTATGTATAAACTGGCATCGTGGTTTTCTGCATTATCTTCCATATCCTTTAAGGCATAGCGTGCAATTAAACCTCCCATACTTTGCCCTAATATTACATTTTGTTCTGTACCTGTTTTATTGGCATTTACCCAATCTATTACTGCTTCTAAAACATAAGCATTACGTTGTATAAAGTCTTGACTCGTCCTGAATAAAGGCTACATAATTCAAGTAGATTATGTATAAAAATGACAGAGTTACTAGACGTTACAGTGAATCATTCAAATTAAAAATTTTAGACGAACTTAGTACAGGAAAATATACTAAGTATGAACTAGGAAAGCTTTATGGAATTAATCCTTCAACGATAAATGAATGGATTAGAAAGTACGAAAGAAAAGATTTAATGAATATTAGAGTTATGGTTGAAACAAAGGATGAGATTACCAGAATTAAAGCTTTAAAAAAAGAGATAGAGCAATTGAAAAAGCTGCTGTTAAAAAAAGACATGGATCAAAT
>NZ_JBXVVH010000044.1:0-5404 GCF_057219185.1 Lacinutrix sp. YIN62 | reverse complement strand
AAATAAGATTACACTTATCTTTAGACTATAAAACACCTTATACCGTGTATAAATTTACAGCTTAAAAACAAATTTTAACTGTAGCCGTATTTCAGGACAAGACATCTGTACCATTGTCCCAATTAACATAAATGATGTCGTAATCTTGGTCTCCAAAAGTGATATTAGTACCGCCAGTTAATAATCCTTCCAACTCAAAAGAGCTTGGGTCATTAACATCTCTTATAAAAGTTGTTAAATCTGTATCTCCGATATTTCCTACTTGTGCCATTAACCCAGTGTCTAAACCTTCGACAACTATTAAAGGGTTTGTTATAAGTTCATCATTTCCAGCATCGTCTATTTGAATAGTAGCAGACCCAAACACACCTTGGTAAGCTTTGGTTGCTGTAATAGGTTGTACAAAAATTTCATTTTGTGCGCTAATATTAATCGTGTAGATTAATATTAGCAAATTTATATATAGTTTCATAATGTTTTAGTTTGTAAAGTTAAGGTCAAAACGACCATTGGTTATACTAATAGTTTCTTCTGATAAAATATCTTGAGCTTCAAACTCAAAAGTTCCAGATATGATAAAATTTTCGGTATCTAACCTTGTAAAATGAATTTGTCCTGTATAATTAGAGTTGGTTTCATATTGACCATATATTTCTGATAAAGTAGAAACAAATGTTGCCCCAGCTCCTGTATAATCACCGTCTGTATATGAACTTTTATCTAAATTATAAGTTTGCCCTTCTTGAATTTCAGTTTTACTTATAACCAATTGTCCGTCTTTATATCCTTCAGAGGTATCCATATCCCAATTAATAACTAAATAGTATTCCCCATCAATAAATTGGTAAAAGTTATTGAAACTTGCATTATCTATAAATGGTACTCCATTAACCAAACAACCTATAGTTTGTTCACCAGTTTGAGTAGCAAGTGGCAATTGGTCAATTGGGTTTGTTGGTTGGTCGTCATCGTTTTTACAACAGCTTAATCCTAGTAAAATGGTAAGTAGTAAAATTATATTTTTCATAATTCAATTAATTATTTTGCTTCCATAATTTAGTTTGGATATTAACTTCTGTAACTTTAACTTTTTGTCTGCAATATTTATATTGCCCATTGGTTAAACGTACTCTATATGTCCAAGTATACACACCAGTAGCTGTATAATTTGTAGTAGCGGTAGCTCCATTATTTAAGCTTTTGTAACCTGTATTGTTGTCAAAATCTATTTCGATTGTTGAAATACTTGCATTTGAATGCCAAAGTGTTGTAGGTAACTTAACTTCTACATTACTTTTGCTTATGGCAAAAACTGGCGAAGCTATTGCAAACGATAGTTTGTTCTCGTAAGGGTTTTGCCACACGCCATTAATATATTTATCGTCGTACTTATCATTGATAACTCTAATTTTGTTGTTGTTTAAAGCGTTTGCATTAATTTTAGAATAATTAAACAGTAAACCATTTAATACAATAGATGCCTTGTTGTTAAGCTTAGCACTATTGTTTTGTTGTTTTTGCAGGTTTTTCCATTCGGTTAGTTCTTGTTGTGGCGACTCTATACCATTAATATTTAGCTTGGTTGCAGAAGATACCATTGTGTTATAGATTAGATTGTATCGTTCTACATCTAAATAATTATTGCTACGTAATACGCCATCGAATTGCGTAACGTCTATAAGGTCAAAACCATAATCTAAAAGTATATGATTTGGTATTCTGTTTTTCTCCAAAGTCGCAAATTTGATATTTATATCGGATGCTAAAGAGGTGTTTATATTTTGTGAGTTCCCAAATTGGTAAAGACCAATAAAGAGTAGTAGTATTGCATATTTTTTCATAATTTTGAAAGTTGAGTTAGACAAAGTTGAACGGTTGTTTAATTTGATTTTTTGATGAAAGACTACTTAGCTTGTAAGTGGTCTTTCTATTTTAGTTTGTGTAGTTCATATCAAACCGACCATTTGTTATATTTATTTCATTACCATCATTATCTAAAACAGTAAACTCAAAAGTGCCAGATATTATGAAGTTAGCTTGGTCAAAATTTGTTATTGTTAAAATTCCAGGATTAGAAATAGATGATGAGCCTTCAAAAATAAAACCTGCGCCAATTCTATATTCCGCAAAGTAATTACCAGTAGCAAATTCAAGAAGAGTATAATTAGTTTCTTCTATAAGAGGCATATCCAAACAACCAATATTTATAGATTTAAGTTCTGTACCTCCACCAGTCCTAGCAGAAACACCTAAAGTATAAGCTCCATCTACAAATTGGTAAAAGGCACTTGGAGAATTACTACCAAAACTTGGAGGTACAAATGGTTCTCCGTTAATTAAGCACCCAAAGGTTTGCGCACCTGTTTGTGTTGCAGGTGGTAATTAGTCTATTGGGTTTGTTGGTTGGTCGTCGTCGTTTTTGTTACAGCAACTTAATGTTACCGTGATTGTTAGTAGTAAAAGTAGTTTTTTCATAATCTTATTTTCAATAAATATATAATTCTTTTGCTTTGTTTGAGTAAGGAAAACCTTATTTAATTGTGTTTTATTTTTTTATTCCGTTATATATGCCATCTGAGTGAGAGCCTTGTGCCTAACGGTCTTGTGTATGAAAAGTAGCGTATAAATAAACGCTAGTTTTTCGGGTTTTGCACGAGCCGAATTTTTTATTTTTATGTTTAATTTTCTTTTCTAAATAGAACCAAATAAAAAATTTGGCGTACTTTGTAAATATGCAAAAAACTCTCGGAAAGTCTATAATAGCTATGTTTTATACACGTCTTAAGTTTACAATTCATTAAATTTAAACATAAATAAGAAAAGACAAAAGAGAGGAATAAGGTTATGATACACGCAGAAGCTTAAGACTTCGTCAACATTGATAATCCCTGTTCTTTACTATGTTAAATTCGTTCCGTTCTGTGAAGCTTTAGACTTCGATTTTAAGTTGTAGAATTCACATTAGATTAAGTTCTTTAAAATCCTTTTTTTTATGACTAAAGATATTAAATATTTTGGAATAGACATTAGTAAAGATTTTTTTGATGTCTGCGATAATCATTCGAAGTATCATCAATTTAGTAACAGTATTTCTGGCTTCAAAAAGTTAGTTAAAATATTAGATTCCAATACGGTTTGCGTTATGGAAGCTACAGGTTATTATCATTCTCGATTAGCTTACTTTTTGTTAGCTTTAGGTTTTGGAGTAGGTGTCGTTAATCCATTAAAGATTAAACGTTATATCCAAATGGATTTATCAAAAATAAAGACCGATAAGAGTGATGCGAAAATGATTCAGCTTTATGGTAAGGATAGAAATCCTAAGTTATGGGTTGGTCAATCAAGTAGACAGCAAGAGAGTTTGCAGTTATCGCGTATGCTTAGTGTTTACAGTAAACAAAGTACTCAGTTAAAAAATAAAATACACGGCGAATCGGTTTTAGGAAATCCATCAAAAAGTGTTGTTAAGTCTTTAAAGAGAAGTTTAAAGCATCTAAAAAAAGAAATGAAAATTTTAGAAAAAACATTGCAAGAGCATGTGAAAGAAGAATATCAATCATCATTAACTTTATTACAAAGTATTCCCGAAATAGGCAACAAAACGGCTTTAATGTTATTGGTTTTCACAGATGGTTTTCATCGTTTTGAAAGTTCAAAAGCGTTATGTAGTTATGCTGGATTAACTCCAATAATAAGACAAAGTGGAAGTCGTGTAAAAGGGCGCCCACGAATTAGTAAAATGGGGAACCCAAAACTTAGAAATTTATTATTTATGTGCCCTTTTAATGCCTGTAAATATAACCGGGCATGTAAAGCCCTTTTCGATAGAATAGTGGCTAAAGGCAAAAGTAAAAAGCTGGCTTTAATAGCTGTGTGTAATAAGTTACTAAAACAAGCGTTTTCTATTGTTAAAAATGGGGTGCCTTATAACGATGAATATAGCAATGTTTTGAGGTGTAATTAATTGAGTTTTATTTGGTTTTCACCTCAGTTCTTTGTTGTGCTTTCGTTATTTTATTTCAACTGTTTTAAATATTATTTTCAGTTCACTTTGATCAAATTCCATATCAGACTTTATTCCAATGGATAGTTCATTCTTTGAGTCCCCATAAATAGGTTTGAAATTCACACTAGAAATATTTGGATTTTCTTTGTTTTTCCATAGAGCGATTGTTCTTTTATAATTACCAATAGTATCAATAGTTAATTCGTAATTCTCAAATTTTTCTAGTTCTTCATCTGGTATACAGAAAGGTATTTTAAATTCAACCTTTTCATAATTAAATGAGTAATAATACTCACAATCATTTTTAAAACCATTTTGATTAGCAATGCTATCAGTCATTTTATGTAAAGTCAAATTTTCTACTTTTCTGATAATCTCACTTGGATTTACTGCACCATTTTCGTCCTCATAAGGTTTCAAATTTATTTTGTTAAAGAATTTTTGGGTAGACTCATAGTCCATTCTATTTCGGTTTTCTTCAATATAACTTTCCTTATTTAAAGGTGGTTTTGGTGAATACCAACCATAGTCAAAAATGAAAGTTGACTTTTCGTTTTTGATTTCTCCAACATAAGAGTCTATTCCATCAATCCTTTTGTATTTAAAATCTTTTGGAAGAATAATACTGAATAAGTCAAAATCAATTAAATGACTTTTTCCGTCATTTTGAGAAATGTATTTCACTCCATCATTACAGCTCATGAATATTAGAAATGAAGATAATATGATTACTTTTTTCAATATGATAGTTTTTTTTAATGTCTTGTCCTGAAATACGGCTACAGTTAAAATTTGTTTTTAAGCTGTAAATTTATACACGGTATAAGGTGTTTTATAGTCTAAAGATAAGTGTAATCTTATTTCGTTGTATAATTTAATTGCATTTTTTGTTGCTCTCTTTGCATGTGCTGTGTTTATAAAGGTTTGATCTAAATAAAATTCGTCTTTTAAAATACCATTTACGCGTTCTGCTACAGCATTTTCATAACAATGATTTTCTTCTGTCATACTAATTTGAATTCCCTTTCTTTTGAGTTTTTTAGTGTATACATTACTGCAATATTGTATTCCCCTATCTGAGTGATGTGTTAAATCACTAATATCCTTAGCTTGATATATCGCCTTATTTAAAGCTCGCACACAACCGTTTAATTCTAAACTATCACTTAGGTCGTATCCAACTATTTTGCGAGAATACAGATCAGTTATTAAAGCCAGGTAACAAAACCCTTTTACTGTTCTAATGTAAGTTATATCAGATACCCATACTTGATTCGGTTTGGTAATAACCAAATTTTTAATCAGGTTAGGGTGTTTGTAAAAGCGATGGTAAGATTGTGTTGTTCTTGCACTGTATTTTTTTCTTAGAGTTAACATATTATTATCTCTAAGTACTGT
>NZ_JBXVVH010000043.1:0-5623 GCF_057219185.1 Lacinutrix sp. YIN62 | reverse complement strand
ATTTTAGGCGGTTTACAGCTAAATAAGTTAGAAAGCTTACGCGTAACATTAAGTATTGAAAAACTAACCAAAACCAAAGCAGTATTAAATATTTTACGTCAAAGCATAGATTTATACAACGACTCGCAGTGCGAGAAACTTATAAGAAAATGCGCAGAACGATTAGAAATTGGTACAAGCGTCATTAGAAAAACATTACAAGAACTCACCAAAGCATTAGAAAGTCATCGATTTTTACTAAACGATAAGAGCAACGAACTGCAAAAGCCATTTAGCAAAACCCTATCACTCAAAGAAGAAAAAGAGGCTATCAAGTTTTTAAAGTCTAAAAATCTATTAGAAAAGACAAATGAGTTAATCGGAAAGGCTGGAGTTATAGGGGAGACGGTCAACCGTCTTTTAATGTACTTAATTTTTACGAGCAGAAAAACAAACAACCCTTTGCATTGCATCAGCTTGGGAAGTTCTGGAGTTGGAAAAACACATTTACAATCCAAAGTATCAGAACTCATACCAGAAGAAGACAAAGTAGAAATCACCGTTTTAAGTGCAAACGCATTTTATTACTTCAACCGCACAGAACTACAACACAAATTAATATTAATCGAGGATTTAGACGGAGCAGAATCTGTACTCTATCCATTGCGAGAATTACAATCTAAAAAACGGATTACAAAAACAGTCGTTCACAAAGACCGAAAAGGCAATACAAAAACCATCCATCTAACGGTAGAAGGTCCTGTATCTGTTGCAGGTTGTACCACACAAGAAAGCATTTACGAGGATAACTCAAATAGAAGCTTCCTTTTATACATCGATGAAAGCCAAGAACAGGATAATAGAATCATGCAATATCAGCGGTTTTTAAGTGCTGGAAAACTCAATGAACAAGAGCAATATTTATCGGCGGAGATTCTCCGCAATGTACAGCGAATTCTAAAGCCAATAAAAGTAATTAATCCGTATGCGGAATATTTAGAATTGCCACAATCTGTATTTAAACCAAGAAGAACAAATAGCCATTATTTACAATTTATTGAAGCCATTGCATTTTACAAGCAATACCAAAGAGAACGTAAATATGACGAGCAAACAGGCGAAGAATATATAGAAACTGAAATCGAAGATATACAAGAATCAAATGAGTTGATTACAGAGGTTTTATTAAGAAAGAGCGACACCATTACAGGAGCTTGCCGAAATCATTTAGAACGTCTCAAGACGTATTTAAAACAAAATAATCAAACTACGTTTACAAACTCTGAAATAAGAAGAAGATTACGAGTAAAACAAACCACTTTACAACGCTATAATAAACAACTTTTAGAAGAAGGTTACATTAAGAAAATCAAGGGTAAAAAAGGACAAACCTATCATTTTGAGATTATCAATATTAATGAATATCAAGAGCTTAAATCACATATAAACAAAGCATTACAGAACTGTTTAGCGAGTATCAACTTAACCGCATAACCACTACTTAACCACTATTAAAATGGTTAAGTTAATAGTAAGATTATCAATTATTTAAGTTAACCTAACCACAAGAACCCGAAAAACACATACCTAATGAAAAATCTTAATCTAAATAATCATAGTTATAAAGAATTATTAATCGCCTTTAAGGCGTGGTTAGATATTTTAGGCTATGCAGAAACAACGGTTTATAAGTTGCCTATTCATTTACAAGAGTTTTTTAATTATTTGGAAAGCATCAATATCAATCAACTAAATCATATACAAACTAGCCACGTAACCGATTATTACAACTACTTAAAATCCAGACCCAACCAAAGACGAGAAGGCGGAATAAGTAAAGGACATTTAAACAAGCATCAGCAAGCATTGTATAAGTTTAGAGAATACTTAAAAGTGAATAACCATAAAGGCATAAATATCCATTTAAAGCGAGAAGCTGGCAATGCCAGAGATGAGTTAAGCGTACTAACTCAAGAAGAAATCAAACAACTTTTTGAAGCAGCAAGTTACAGTAATCAAGATGATAAAATACGATACAGAGACAAAGCTATTTTAGTATGCTGTTATAGTTGTGGATTACGAAGAAATGAACTGATACACTTGGATGTAAGCGACATAATTTTTGACAAACAACGCTTATTTGTTAGTAAAGGAAAGAATTATAAAGAAAGGTTCGTTCCATTAAACAGACACAGCTTGGAAATATTAGAACACTATGTGTTCGATTGGCGTACAGAGTTTTATAAATACAAAGAAACAGAAGCTTTATTTATCAATTACAGAGGTGGCAGATTATTAGGAATGAGCTTCGCAAATCGTTTGAAAGGCATCATAGATGCAACTGGTAATAAAAGCTTACAAGAACGTAACATAACCTTGCACAGCTTACGCCATAGTATCGCAACACATCTACTAGAAAAAGGAGCGGACATCGAACAGATCAGTACTTTTTTAGGACACGCATCATTAGAATCGACACAGATATATACTCATTTTTTAGAACTCACAGGCGATGAAAACATACGNGAAAGGCATCATAGATGCAACTGGTAATAAAAGCTTACAAGAACGTAACATAACCTTGCACAGCTTACGCCATAGTATCGCAACACATCTACTAGAAAAAGGAGCGGACATCGAACAGATCAGTACTTTTTTAGGACACGCATCATTAGAATCGACACAGATATATACTCATTTTTTAGAACTCACAGGCGATGAAAACATACGAACATTATTTAGAGAAAAACGGTTACAACAGCAAGACTATCACAACATACCAAAGAAGCGTTACTAGATTTAATAAATGGTGCAAGAAATACGGAACAACAGCCGAAACCATTGATTATAAAACCTTTTTAAAATATATTGAGCACTTGCGAAAAGGCGATGCCCAGAGCTTGTCGAAGGGAAATCTAAAAGCAAGAACCTTAAAAACCTACGTTGGTAATCTTAAAATCTACTTTGATTATTTAGTAACCGAAAATTACAGACAGCAGAATATCATTAAAGAACTCAATATAAAAGGCGTTAAAAAATCCATCATCAATAACTTTTTAGAGTTCGAGGAACTAGAAGATTTATATTACAGTTATCCAACAAATAAAGGCAAAGAAATAGCAAGAAAGCGTAATAAAATTATCATTGGTTTATTAGTCTATCAAGGCTTAAACACAAGAGATTTACAATTATTAGAAGTAGAAAATATACAACTCTATAAAGGTAAAATAGAAGTGCCAGGAACTAAAAAAAGTAACACACGAGACATAGAATTAAAACCCTGGCAACTAATGGAGTTTATGGAATACTTGAGCGAAGTTAGACCAAAGATTTTACGAGAAACAAATAAAGCCACAGAACAATTATTATTACCAATCGGAAAGAGTTTTAAACTTCATAATACACTTCATAAAATTGCTAAAGAACTTAAACAAATCAACAACAGCTTTACAGATGTGAAACAGGTTAGAACAAGTGTAATTATCAGTTGGTTAAAAGTTCACGGACTACGAAGAACCCAATATTTAGCAGGACATAAATACATAAGTTCTACGGAAAGATATGTACAAGACGATTTAGAAAGTTTACACGAAACTATAAATAACTTTCATCCTTTTAGCTAAACAAAATTAATTAAGTACGTTTTTAAGTACTTTTTATTATCTTTGTAGTATGGAAACAGTAAATTATACAGACTTTCGTTCAAATCTAAAGCATTGGTTTGATAAAGTGGTTAATGATGTTAGTGACATTATTATCAAAAGAAAAAGCGGTAAAGACCTTGTGTTAATATCACTTGATGAATACAATTCATTAAAAGAAACAACCTATCTGCTAACAGGGAAAAACAGAGATATTTTATTAAACTCTATTAAAGAATTAGAAGCAGGAAAAGGTATTGAAAAAGACTTAATAGAATAGATGAAATTAACTTGGTCTACATCTTCTTGGGAAGATTATTTGTATTGGCAAAAAGTCGATAAGAAAATAGTAAAACGAATTAATGAACTGATTAAAAGCTGTATGCGAACACCTTTTGAAGGTATCGGAAAACCCGAAGCTTTAAAAGGAGATTTACAAGGTTATTGGTCAAGACGAATCACATCAGAACATCGATTGGTTTATAAATATGAAAAAGAACAAATTTTGATAGCAGCTTGTCGTTATCATTACGGAAAATAAATCCCCACAAAACAAAAGCCAGTTTATTGCCGAAAAAAGCAAAAAACCTCTGTCTTTTGTTTTGTTCCGCTCGCCACACTTCTGCATTTTATTGGCTTGCCTTTGCGCTCACACAGCACATTACTTTTTTGCAATAGCATTTAATATTTAAAAGTCGATTATCGACAAAAAAGTAAAGAGCTGTTCCTACTGCTGAAAGCCAAAAAATGCCCCAAGCTATGTTACATAATAGAAGTTATAGTAGCAAAAACCCTTTCAATGGTACGCTATCGCTAATTTTTTATGTTTTCGTAGCTATAACTTCTATTATGTAACATAGCCGACATCGCCTCTGCGCTTCCCACTCGGACGGGACATTCAATCTCCATTTAGGCTATCATTTTAAAAAGCTGAAGATTGCCTTTGCGCCAGATCCAGCCTCGCCAAAATCTTCACCTTTTTAAAACGCTCACTCTGGAAACCAATCCGCAAAGGTTCGAGCGACTTCGATGGTTCGTGTTTATCTGCAAAACGTTCCAATAATAGTTAAAAAAGAGGCTGTTTTATGCGGTGGATTTTTAATTGTTATTGGAATGAAGCAACCGTAGGGCGTTAGTCTTCATCCGAGTGAGCAAGAGCGTCGGAAGTCAGGCGAATGGGAGTATTTTACATAATTTACATTATAACGACAGTTTTTAAACCGCTAAAAACAGAACGATTAAAAACTGTGCGGAGCGGACTTATAATGCCAATTATGTAACATATCGTGGCAAAGGAAACCAATAAAAGACAGAGGATTTTTGCAGACAAAAAACTGGGTTTTATTGGTGCGGAAATAATCAGAATATCATATATTTACGAAGCTGTAAAGGCGATACGTTCTTTTATAAAATTTTGAAAAGTAGGCTTTAGGGAAATGTGTAAAAGCGTTCCAAAAATCCGTTAGAGTCGTATAGTTATGGCTTCCAAGGACAGGAAAAAGATGATGAAGTTAAGGGAGAGGGGAATTCTTTGAATTATAAGTTTAGAATGCATGATCCTAGAGTGGGGAGGTTTTTTGCTACTGATCCTTTAGAACCTAAGTACCCATATTTAACGCCTTATCAATTCAGTTCTAATCAACCTATTCATACTTCTGAATTAGAAGGTTTAGAATCTAGATATGAATTGACTTCGTTTGCTTTGTCAAATGAAGATGCTAAGGTTGTAAATAAAATATATGCTGATGCAGTAGTAAGTACTTCGGAAGATATTATAGATGGTGTAACTTACGTTACTTCAGGTTTTGTAGTAGGAGTTGTAGGCGGCTCGACTTATGCATATGGTGATTTAAAAAATGGTAATGGTTATGCTACTAAAATAACATTATCGGGATTCGGATTTACTTGGAAAAATGGTTATGCACGAGAAAGAATAACTGAAGGAAACCTTAGTCTAGAAGAAGGTGCGAGAGTATTTGAAGGAGTTTCAGCATTAACAGGAG
>NZ_JBXVVH010000042.1:0-5808 GCF_057219185.1 Lacinutrix sp. YIN62 | reverse complement strand
GCCTTCGCAATTGCTAAATCAGGATTAATATATGATGAGACTTATAGAAGTACGTTAGTGAAAAATTAATGAGTTTTTACTTGTTTTTATCCACAGTTCTTTGTTGTGTGTTCGTTATTTTAGAATATTATCGTCTTTCAATTCCTCAATAAAATCATAGCATTCATCTTCATTTTTCCCATAAATGTGAAAATAGAATTCAGGTCTATCCAACCAAACACCTTTAACAGCAATCAAATTATCTTTTCTCCACCAAGTAGAATATTCGTCTGAACATTCCTCAATAATTTCAAAGTCATTATTCATTAAAGTTTCTAATCTATCAATGTTTTTTATTTCGTGGTAATAAGGATTTGAATTCCAATCAGAAATTTCATTCCTTAAAGCATATTCTTCGATTAATTTATCAAAAGAACTATGGAGAATATTTGCTAAGTCATCATCGTCTAATGTGCAAAACTCTCCTTTGTCAGTCAGATAAAAAGTGAATTGTGCAGTTTTATGGTCACCACAAATTTCTATAAATTTATCTCCTGCTTTTTCAATTTCGAGTTTTATGTTTTCTTGAATTTGATTCTTAGAAAACAAAGAAGCAGAAAATGAATTTCCAGAATCGTTGTTTATGGTCAATTCGTATCCTGAATATTGCATTTGGAATTTCAAAAATTCATCTGCGAGTTCAATATTCTGTTTAGAAAGATATTCCTTAGTTTCTTTTTGATTTGAAACATAATTAGAATCTCTTTTTAACGTCTGTAAATATTTTTGAGCTCTTTCAGAGATATTCATTTAGGTTTGTTTTAATGACACACAACGGTTAGTATATGAAAAGTAGCGGATTAAAAATCACTAACTTTTCTGTTTACTATTCGCTTTCAATTTACAAAACTCACTTCGAATTAAGCACTTAAACCGCTCTTTTTCTTTTCTTACTGTGATTATCAGTTTACGTTTCTTCTGATCAATTTTTACAGTATCTCCTTTTTCAAATCCAAGTTGTTCGAGCCATTGTCCCTCTAATCTAATTTCAGGTACAGTATAATTGTTCCCCCATCTGCGATAACGAAACTTACTGTATATTTTTAAAATCTTGGATTTGCTCAATTGTCAACTATTTATATGACAAACATAATAATTAGAAATGAGTTGTCAAACTTTTATATGACAAAATTGTCGTATAATTAATTGACATTTGTTCTGTGAATAAAGAACAACTTAAAAAGAAAGTCGGTCAACGTATTGTTGAGTTAAGAAGTCAGAAGGGCTGGAGCCAGTCAGATTTGGCAAGAGCTTGCAATAAAGACAGACAGGCTCTTGAAAAGTTGGAGAATGGAAAAGTCAATCCTACTATTTATTCACTTTTGGAGATTGCTAATGCTTTGGAAGTTCCTTTGAAGAAGTTAGTTGATTTTTGATGTGAGTATGAATTTATTCTTTTATGCTATAGCCAATTTGGATTTCTTCTAGCAATTTTTTATCGCTCAATTCTTGAAGGATGATTTTCAATTTGTTAATTCTTGATTTTTGTCCAATCAACCAATTTTCATCAGATACAGGAGCACCAGTTAATTCCATCAGCTTTATTGGAGTGACAACAATATCTTTCTTATCTTCTTTAATTATGCGGAGCATATCCGTGATTATCTCAATTGTTAATTCCTCTGGAGCCATTCTGCAAATCTCAGGATACTTTTCCCAATATGGTGTTGTTGAATTTTCATTATCCTGTTTTACTCCAATAGACTTTAAACCATTTAACATTTTATCATCTTCAATATAAAAAGTTGTCGGGTGAGGAGTGTTTGGTCTAGTTGCAACGGTAATCAATTGTCCTAATCTAAAATCAGGATTTTCCAACCATACTTTCTCAAGTTCTTTTAATATTTCAGGTATGCGATTTATATCTCTCATTATCCTTTCTTCAATTTATATGTGGTCTGAGTAAATTGATATTCCCACACTTACTTTTGAATCATCTATTTTGCTCCAATGATCATCAAGCCACTTTGCGAATACTTTTTCAATTATGTCATTAACATAAAAGCCTACAGAGAAAGGGTCAACCATAGGGAAATCAGGTTCAAATCCGTCTCTTCCATGTTTGATATCAAGAATATTTGTCCAATCCTCAACTTTCTTGTTTAGTCCATATAAATTTGGTCCGTTTAGCCCTCCATGAATACAAAAATCACCTTCTCCATCTTGGCTCGGTGAAATTATAATATTTACCCTAACAGCTTCATGTGGAATTTTTTGAAGAAAAGAATTAAGATTTAATAGGATAGTGGTTTTCTCTCTATCCAATGCTTTTATTAATTCCTTTTTGTAATCTTCTTCGGTCATTTTTTTTAATTGAGCATAACGTCTCGGCTATGGTTAGTACGGGAATTAAAATTACTGAATTTCCGTTTAAGCACTTAGCCAAAACTTTTTATTTTGCCTGCCTGTCGGAAGACAGGTTTTATTTTTTCTGTTTTAAAGCCAAATCAAAAGATTTGGTGGACTTTATTAAAAGCTCTAAACTTTGGGTTAAGCACCAAAACCCGTATTAATTATAGCCATTGTTACCTGCTGGCTTTTATTTTTTCAAATTCCTGTTCTGTAAGGATTTCCGTTAATTCCAATTCGATTAGTTTGTGTTGAATTGGGATTTTCCTTTTATATTTTATCATTCCAATATCTTTCACATAATAAGCGTCTTGATAAAATCTTTGCTCAACATTGTGGTCAAGTGCTAAAATTAGATAGTCGTCTCTAAATTTTATTGCTTGATATTCCTTTCCATTTACAGCAATAGTTTCAAGTTCAGATTCCGCTCTTGTCTTTTTAAAGTCGAACCGACCATATTTATTTACATATTTAACGGAATAAATATATTCCTTGTCGCCATTCCACTTATAAACATCTTTGTCGATTACTTTCGCTTTAATTTCTTTTCTTTCTCCTTTCTCATCAACTTCAAAGTCAGAATAAGCAATTAATTCAGCTCCGCTTTTGGTTATCACTTCATCAAATGTATTGTAAATATTGAATTCAGAATCATAAGAAACTGTTTTTAATTCGTTTGTTTCAGGATTTGTTGTTACTTGCCAATACTCAATTTTTGTAGAGTCGTTTTTGTCGACGTATTTATAAATTTTAGTTTCTGTTTTATTGGAAAACGGATAGTAAAAATCTTTCAAATTTTCTTGGGCTTTACAACTTAATGCTGTGACCAATATTAAAATGAGATTAATATATTTTTTCATTTTTTTTCAGCTTGCAGGTAACGGTCTCGTATAACCGTCAGTTACGGGTTTATATGTTTTAATTTTCGGTTTGGCACTGACGCTCGCAATTCTGAGTGGATTCGGACGTAGTCGAATCCGCCGTAATTGCGGTTATACATTGTTGTGTGTAGGCTTTTTTTATTCAACTGTATTTTTTCTTTTGCTCCACACTTTTCGGCTCGAATGAAGTTTGGTATTTTCCATTTTCATCAGGCGAATAGATTTTGTATGGTTCTCTGTTTTGATTTTGTTCCTTTCTAATTTTATAAAACAAGTCCATTTCTCCGTTTAGAAATGTCAGTCCATATTTCTTCAATTCCGTATTCGCATTTTTTAGGCTTGGTTCAACTCCTTTTTTTGTTGGGAACTTATATTCAGATGCTTTTGATTTTGGCTCTATTTCTGTCTTAAATCGCCAAAGTGCCACTGAATTCCAATCATATTCAAAAACATCTTCGCTGTCTCCGTCTCCGAAAATTATGTTATAGCAATATGGATAATCAGTTGGATAGGTAGTGCTCGATATTTTTAGATATTGATTGTTCTTGCGGTAGATTATTATCGATGAATGTTTTCCGATTTCAATTCGGTGTTTTTTAAATCCGAAGTGCTCAAAAGTCGGAATTACAATTTCCATAGCTTTTTCAGAGAATAACTTTTGTTCAGGGGATGGCTTTTCGGTCTTTTCCGATTTAGCTTTTTTCTTCCTTTTTAAAAAGTCAAATATTCCCATTTTATTATTTCACGGATTTTTTTCAGCTTACACACAACGGTCTCGTATAACCGTCAGTTACGGGTTAATATGCGTTAATTTTCGATTTAGCACAGACGTTAGCAATTCTGTATGAATTTGGACGTAGTCGAATTCGCCGGAATTGCGGTTATACATTGTTGTACGCAGGGTTTTATTCTGTTAGATTCATTATACATTTTTCTCTTACTCTCCAAATTTGGTTAAATTCAAATTCCGATTGTGTTTCTTTTAGCCAGCTTTCTATAAATTTTTTATGATAGTCAACTTTGAATTCCACAACCTGACTTGGTTGGATTAACCTTTCTTCGATTATGTCTTTCTCAATTTTTTTGAATTCTGATTGTTCGCTTGTCAAGTCAGTTCGGGTTCCATTTATTTTTAAGTAACAATGTGCTTCTGGAATAAATTTAACCAAGTTATCAGAGAGTTCAGTTCCAATTTTTGGTGTATTCGATTCAGTCATTCGATAAATTCCAATTACTAAATCAATATTCGGCACGTTATTAAAATCCGCAATTTTTTTTAAAAGAGCGTGCTTCGAGCTACAAGTCCCTTTTTGTTCAGATAATACGAGTCCAAAATCAGTCCGATTTTTATTTCGTCCGTATGGTAAATTCTTAATGAATTCGCTCAATTCATTCCACGTTTCAATTCCTTTACTTTTTGCAAGTTCAGTTAGTTTATCTTTTGATGTTAATTTGAAATCTGTGTTCATTGCTCAACTTGCGTACAACGGTTTGTATAAGAATAGTGGCGGTTTTAAGACCACAAACTTTTCAGCCTAGACCAAATATTCTTATTAACACTTGCGTTAGAATTGGCACTTATCCTGCCATTATTTTTATACTTTGTTGGCGGTAGTTGTTCATTCTCACGGTATAGTTCTGCAAAGTAATTTTCATCAAAATACATTTCCCAGTTTTTATCGTCTGTATCTTCAAAGTGTCCTTTCTTAGTTTGACTAAAACGTTTTAGAGGAATTAAATCTATTTGCCCTTCACATATTATCTCATTTGTCTTTTGGTCTTTAACTTTTAGATAATCTTTCTCATTTAATTGATGTAATCCATCATAACTCCAACTTTCTGCCAATAGGGTATTTGATAATCTTTGTTTTTCAATCGTACCATCATTCCATTTTACAGTAACTCTAGTTAAACCATCCTCTGATATGCCATAGGGTCTGTCTGGCATACTTGTTGGTGTACTGCCCATTGAAACTAGACTACCATCTTTCAATTCTATATCAGTTGGTGTTTTTGTGAATTTCCAATTTCCAACACCATAGAGTTCATTAGCACGTTCTTCATTGTATTTTAGTCTAAATCCATACTTATTCATTAATCTTTTGTCAGCAGCTAAGTCTCCTTGATCTTCTCCCCTATATAGTGATGATATTCTATAATCTGGGTCTTTACAAATTGGGTCAGGCCATAAACACCATTCTCCATTTACATTAAGTTCTGGTTCGGATGTTATGCCTTGCTTTGAATTGTTATTCTTATCACATACTTTTTTGTTTTCTGTAATCCCAAATTTAGGTGCTCGATATTTGATTTCATTCTTATCAATTATAGATAATACTCCTCCCTCCATTCCTTGGTCAGAGAATAAATACAATTTTCCTTCTATTACTTTCTTTATCATATTACTTGTAAGTTCACAGTGTCAATTACCGCCAACGGTTTGTATAAGAATAGTAAGGGATTAAAATGGACTAACTTTTCGGATTTAGCACTTAGCCAAATTAACAATTTTACCGTTAATTTTGTTTTCATTTAACCG
>NZ_JBXVVH010000041.1:0-5954 GCF_057219185.1 Lacinutrix sp. YIN62 | reverse complement strand
ATTCCAATGGATAGAAACTTGGTATAACAAGAGAAGAAGACACTCCTATTTAGGGTATAAAACTATTAATGAATTTGAATTAAATATGTATAACAACAATCAGGCTGCATAGTCATTCAACTTAAAGTCTAAAATTTTGTTGCATATCCATACTTTTAAAGTAATATAAATCATGACGAAATTAAATTATATATTCCTTTTGTTATTAGGCTTACTAGCCTTACAAAACTTTAAATCGCAACAGATTAGTGTTTCTTACACTAATAAAAACAACATAGTAAATACTGCTCTTGATTCGGTTTCTTATAAAATAATTAATGATTCTCTTTATTGTAAAGCTCTAGGAGAATATTATCATTTTCAATTCCTAAAAGTTAGACATGACAATAAAATTGTTGAAGATCGTATAAATAGCTTTTTGGTTGATTATGATGCCTCATTACGTGATATAAATTTCAAAAGCATTGATTATAATCAATATAGCAAAATTTTAAAGCAGTTAATTTCTAAGAATTGTAATGGTAATGAAGACATTAGTGAAATAGGAGTTTTTGATGTAGCAATTAATTATGAAATTATCTTAAATCAAAAAAAACTACTTGGAATCAAAGCTAGTCATATCTATAAAGGAGCTTCTAAAGAAACCTTTGAAAACTTTGAATTCAATCTCAATACAGGTCAAAAATTCACTCTTGAAGAAGTTTTCAATGACAATACACATGATTTATTCAATGATTTATCTCTTCGAATGTTAAATACTATCAAATCAGATGCAAAAGAGATCAAAAATGATACTGATTATCTATCTAATGAGGACAAAAAAAGTTACGAAGAAGAGTATTATAATTATATCACAGGTAAACGATATCAAGTAACGTCATTCCCTGAATGGCATATTGTTATAATACCTGAATGGTCTGGTGTAAAAGAAAAAAATACTCTAGGAATTGAATTCCGAATCTATAAACATTTAGGAAAAGGATATTTCGGTGAACCTTATGATTCAGAGTTTTATTCAATGAAACAAATAGAACCCTATTTAACTAGTGAGTTTAAAGCTTTAATTAAGTTAACCCAATAATAGTTTTAATTATGGAAGAACAAATGAAAAAATATTATCTAATGATAAAAGGTTTACAAATAGTAAAATCAAATTTATAAATAAAATCCTTCCGTATATTAATAAAAACAGAATCGAATCGCTTTAACAGGAATTGTAGATGCTGATGGCATTGTACTTTTAAAGTAATATAAATCATGACGAAATTAAATTATATATTCATTTTGTTATTAGGCTTATTAGCCTTACAAAACTGTAAATCGCAACAGATTAGTATTTCTGATACTAATAAAAATAATATAGTAAATACTACTCTTGATTCGGTTTCTTATAAAATAATTAATGATTCTCTTTATTGTAAAGCTCTTGGAGAATATTATCATTTTCAATTCCTAAAAGTTAGACATGACAATAAAATTGTTGAAGATCGTATAAATAGCTTTTTGGTTGATTATGATATAGAAACGCGAAGTATAAACCTCAAAAATATAAGCAACAAAGAATACATTCATAGACTAAAAGAAATTGTTAGAAATAATTGCAATACAGAAACTGACATTTCTGGATGGGAAGTTATTAATACTGAATATGATGTAACTCTAAACGAAAAAAAAATGTTAGGCATAAAACTTAATTGGTTAGTCGATGGTTTTACTCACTCTAATCAAGAGTCCTTTAATTTTGATTTAATAACAGGAAAAGAGATTATCACAAAAAAAAATTTCAATAAAAAAACAACCAAACTCTTAAATTCTTTGTCTTCTTTTTTATTGGATGAAATAAACTCTCATTTAAAATCTATTTTGAATAATGATGACTATTCCAAAATGAATAAAGAAAATTATAAAGAAGAGTTCAATGAATATATTAATAATGGAAAGTATTTAATATCAGAGATTCCTTCATGTTATATTACAAAAGAAGGTAATACTCTAGGAGTTGAATTTCATCTTCAGTATGAAATGATGGCTGGATACAATCATGGAGCTTACACTCCTTTCTTTTTTTCATTTGAAGAATTGAAACCTTATTTAACTGAAGACTTTATAACATTTATAAGTTTAAATTAAAATTATGTCAGCACAAGTAAAACAAAAAAAAACTTATATACCATCGGTAAGTTATGCAGGTCAAATCTTAAAATATCAAGATACACCATTAACGGTAACCAATACAGAACCTTATAAATGTAATTATTGCAGTGATGAAATTACTATAGATCAAATAGAAAAAACGTTATCTAATGATAAATGTCTTACGAATAGTCAAATCAAATTTATAAATAAAATCCTCCCATATATTAATAAATATAGAACAAAATATAAATTAGATACTTGCTTACGTAAAGCTCATTTTATTGCACAAATTGGAGCTGAAATGGTTTTTAAAGAAAGTAATCTTATAGAAAAAACTAGTTACCATCATTCGGGATTATATCTCTTTAAAAAATTCACGGGAGAACAAGAAATTAATGATACTATCTTAAATTCATTAAAAAAACATCTGACCAAAATATTTAAAATTACCGACAAAGATGGGAAAACTATCATAAAAACTAGTGAACAATTAAAATTAGTGCTAAAAGACAATAAAGTTATTGTTAATGATAAAGAATTATACGGTAGAAGAGATAAAAAAAATGACAAAGAAAAAATTCTAAAAACTATTAATAAAAAGATTATATCAGAAGGAAAAGAAATTGAAGTTATAGATTATAATATAGTATTACTTAAACATGCTCAATCCTTCGGAAAAGAAACATTGTCAAGAGCTTATTCTAATAAAAATGGTAATAAAACTGAATTATCAAGAGATGGATACATGTTTAGAGGTAGAGGATTAAAACAGATCACTTGGAAAATAAACTATAAGGCATTTTCTGATTATAGAAAAAACAATCCTTTTCCCGATGACCCTGAAGGGTATATAGATTTTACTAAGGTAACAAACCAAACAAATCATGCAGGGAATTTTGATAAACTCTCAGATACTGATAATGTTATCTATGCAGTACAATCTGCATTATGGTATTATCAAAAAGGAAATCCATATAAAAATAAATATACCGTAGATTGGGCAGATGAAGACAATATTGAATGGACTTCCAGAACTCTTAATGGAGGTCATAACGGTAAGAAATTAAGGCGAGATTATACTTTTAGAGCTAGGGAGGCTTTTAAAGTATATGATCATTATAGAGAAGCTTACAAAAATGGAAATGATACAGAAAAAAAAGAGATTGAAGAACGTTTAAAAGAAATCTCTAAAACAAAAAAGGTATCCAATACTGGTACAGGCAAGATTGACTTAAAGGATGGAGCAGCAAGTAGACTTTATGATCAACTTAAAAAACCTGTTCTAAAACTTGAGTCACTACCAATAAAGATTATTCCTTTAGAAATAATGCAACCTGAGATCAAAATTATGCCGATTAAATCAATCAACAAATCAAAGAAAAGATGATCGTTATCTGTATAAAATTTAGCCTTTTTTTTATCCTATCATTCAACATAACTAGTTACTCCTTTCAGCAAATAATCAAAAAACAAATAGGACTATGAGCAAACCAGCATATACTTTAAAAGTAGAAGTATCTCCTTTTATGGGAGCAACAATAGCTCCAAAAAAATTAGATTTAATAAAACCTATGGTAACGGCCATAGAAGGTCCTTATAACGATGCAAATCAATTACAGGAGTACGTTGAACAATGTGGCGAGTACTATTATTATGCAACTCTAAATGTGGCTGCAAAAAAAATAAATCCAAAACAAGTAAAATGGGCAGTTACTTATGATAATGATACTATTGATAAAGCATCTTATTTATTGTCAGGAAAAGAAATCGTGGACAATAAAGTAAAAATTGCCATTAATATAGAAAAAACAACTAAAAAATTTAAAATCTATGCATATACAACCCCATTACCCGATAAAGACGTTTTTGTAGAAGCTAGAATAAAAGAAAATATAATAACGCTTCCAATGTTGGTTGCTAGATCGGTAAGAAGAGCTGGAATAACTAAAGGAATAAATGGTATAGATTTAACTAGAGAGGATATCAAAAACCTTAATATCTCTTTTCCTACAGAAAAGAATACATTAAAAATGAAATTGAACAATTCTTATGATGAATTAGGTTATCATAAAGGATGGTTCTCTAATTATAGTAAAGAAGAATATAATAAAAATAAAGAGAAAAGAGTTAAATACGCTCTAGAACAGATAGAAAAATATAATAAAGAAACTGATGAAAAATTATTTAAGATCTTAATAAATGATTTGGATGATTGGGCAAGAGGAGATTTAGATGATAACCTAGTTGCTATGGTAGATTTTTTTAAAACTAATACTTCCACGAGTAATAACTATGAAGATAAAAGGTTAACAGAAGCCATAGCTAAACATGAAAGAACTTTGGATTTTATTAATGGATTTAATCCTTTATTAGCTAGCAAAATAAACAAAAATATAGAATCATTAAACGATATGAAAGTTAATGATTCAAAAACGCAATACACAAGTAAAAATTATGAAAACTCTCAGGACAAAGAAGAAGAATTGTTAGGAATAATAGGTCTTCAGGAGTTAAAGAGCCTCGCTTATTCAGATAAATTTAGCGGTCTTGGTATTTCAGTAAATGGTACTCAAGCATACAATATATTTTTAAATGAATTCAAGCGTAAGGAAAATTCTTATCAAGGAAAATTTGAATTAGAGATATTAGATCATTTTGGATTAGATGGAACTGATATTTTAGGAGATAAATTTTATAATCAGGAAGAGTTTATTTGCTGGTATATGCTTCAACATTTACGAGGCTATAAACCATTTATAACCAAAATATCAATTAATTATAGCTTTTCGGGTACTATAGATTCTAATAATTTAAATATTGAAAGAGATGACAACTAAAAAATATATTCTTATAATAATTCTAATTATACTTTTTATTTTTTTATTTAACATAGTAAATACAAAAGTAAAATTTGATAAAATATATAACGAAAGAGAAAATGTTAGTATTTACAATGAATTATATGAATCAGGGACTCTAAAAACTATTCAAGAATTCTTTTTGAACAATTTTGATACGATTGACAAAAACTATCAAGAAGCAATAACAACCCCAACTCATAAAATACTTGAAATAAAATTACAACATTTAGATAAATATACTAATGACAAAAAAATACTTGATGCTGCAAGGAAACTTGTTGAAAATGGGTTTTATAATATAGAAATAACAAAAAAAATAGGTGTCAATTTTATTGAGATATATACCAAAAAAGTATACTTAACATATAAAAACATTCCTACATATCATTCTCTAATTTATTTCCCCAAAGAAAAGAATAGATATAAATACATATTCAATAAAACAGATGATTGGTATGCTTTTTCAACAGATAGTCCAGAAGATGCACAAGATTTTTCTACATTTTTAGATATCACACCAGAATGGTTGTTGCCGTATTTTGAAGCAAAGTCTTTTTTTAAAAATTAGTTTATAATATCAAAACACTCATAACCTTAAGCTCTTTTTAAATATTATATCAAGCAACAGAATAATAAAATTGAATCTCAATCTAGATTACCTACACATATCATAAAAAACGAAACTATGTTACATCTAAAAGAAATAATAAACAATAAAGTCACAACCTATGCTGATTTTGTAGCACAGTTAGAAAAACAAGACCGAATCAATGCTGGAAATTTCACTACGGTAGTTAACAATACAACAACCACAGTAGCAACGAAAGCAAAAAATAAAATTAAAAGCATCATAACTGATGCTAAAATCATTAAGCCAGACGATCTTATTACCTATACAGTAAAACTAGACGAAAAACACGAAGACACCCTAGAAAAAGATCTCTGCATGGTTAAATT
>NZ_JBXVVH010000040.1:0-6990 GCF_057219185.1 Lacinutrix sp. YIN62 | reverse complement strand
AATTTAACCATGCAGAGATCTTTTTCTAGGGTGTCTTCGTGTTTTTCGTCTAGTTTTACTGTATAGGTAATAAGATCGTCTGGCTTAATGATTTTAGCATCAGTTTTGATGCTTTTAATTTTATTTTTTGCTTTCGTTGCTACTGTGGTTGTTGTATTGTTAACTACCGTAGTGAAATTTCCAGCATTGATTCGGTCTTGTTTTTCTAATAAAGCTGTATGTTCTGTAAAAGATCTAGCTCCCGAACTTAATATATTAATATAAATAGCCATTGGATTTATTTTATATTTTAATGCATTCTTTAAAATTATTATTTTCTTATAAACAAATTTTATCCATCTCTTGTTTAACGTTTTTAAATGCAGGGTGAGGAATTAAGTTTAATGTATATTTAATGATAAAAGTGTAATTTAGTATTTCGCAGATTTTTATTAATGCGACATGTTCATAACCAATTTTTCCAAGTTCTTTTTTATAAGAAATCAGATTAACTAATATAATTAGTTTAAGAATTAGTTGTTTATGCATTGATTGTCCTAATTAAAATGTTTTTTATACATTATGCACTACAATCTGTTGTTATTCTATCTATTAATGTAATATACATTTTACCATTAATTCGTGTTAAATAAAAAATAATATCATTTTTGGTTAGTATAACCTTAAAACTATTTTTTTCTATAAATCTTATATTTTTTAATTGTTTTTCTGAATAAGTATTAGCTTCTTGATTTTTGACCATAATTTCAGATATTCTTGGATAACTAATTTTATCTGTCACAAAGACACCTTCTTTATCCCATTTAAAATCAGTGCAATTAAAAGTGACATTATCATTAATAATGTTTTTTAAGTTGTTTTCGCTGATATTTGTAATTATTTGATAAATAGTTCCTTTGGAGCTTTTCTCGATCTTTATTTCATCCCAATATTTTATTTGATCTAGTGCTCCTAATCTATAAGTTTCATATAGCCCAAATTCTGGATGTATATACTTTTTATTAATCAAAATAATTTTTTTCTCTTTCAATAATTTTACTACCTCTATAACTGTGCCTGTTAGTTGATCTGTATAGTTAGTATTTAGTTGTTTTAGTTTTGTAGAACAAGAAATTAGGAATAATAGATTAATTAGTAATATGATTTTTCTCATTTCAATTCGTTTAATATATCATTGATGTAACTACTTCCTTCTCCTTTTGTTTTAGGTTTTATATCATCGTGTGCAAAAATATCATCATTGTTTAGGTTGTATTGTTTTTTTAGCGCTTTGCATAAGCAAACTACCGCATTTTTTTGTTCTTTAGTTAGAGAATCCCATTCACCTTTATCTTCATTTTTATATTTACCGGATGTCTCCTTTCCTGTTGTTTTAGTGAATTTACCCGCAACTTCAATACCAACAGATTCAGAATTAATAGGATACCTTTGAGGGTATTCTTTTTTTAATTCAGCAAGACCTCTTTTTTTATGAGGCCAAACATTTTCATAAGAACCTTCTCCTGTTTCGTCTTTTTCTTTTGAATATAACCCAGATCCTACATGCTGCGTTTTCTTATTTAGAGATGCTGCTTGGTAAACAGTTCCATCTTTAGCTATATAAAAATGAGTCCCCAATGAAGTATTGCTCATGGCTGATATTACATTATCTCCTCCTGTTCTATGCAAAACAATTGCTTTTATAACGGGTAAGGTACCGTTTTCTAATTTTTTTTGATGTTTTTTAATATAGTTCATTCCAGAAATGAAACCATCCTTATCTACTGACATTTCTTTGATTTGAGCACAACATTCGCAAGAACTTAATTCTAACCATTCTCCTTCGATGTTTCTAAAGCGTTTTTCGTCATCGTCAGTTCCATCATTATTCTTACCTAGATATATTACAGGATCATTAATTTCAACTTCAACATATAGATATAAATATGCTTTTTTATCAAATTGTTTTTTTATTTCACTATTCCATTTTTTTATAATGTTACTCTCTTTTGGGGTTAAGTTTATTTTAGTTAGTGCTATATTTTCAAAATCATTATGATTATCTATTGTAGTGTCTTTTGCCAATTCACCTACAATAGATTCAAACTCAAATTGCTCTTTTCCGTTATGTAATATAGTTATGGCTTTATGTTCATCTACTAACACTTTTTTCTTCCCTTGGTGTATTTTTGATTTTACAGTTTTCCCTTGTAAATTTTGTGTTTTTATAACAATATAAATAGCATCTCCTATAGAGGCTTTAGTAATCGGGATAAAAGTCACCTTTTTCCCTTTTTCTATTTGTTCTCCTTTTTTTTTGATTAGGAGTTCTTGATTGATTCTTAAGTCATTATTAATGAGGTTGTTGTCTGATTTTAACTGCTCTAAATCTACCCCGTTTTTAGTTGCTATTTTAGAAAGGTTATCACCAGAAACAACTTTGTATTTTGTAGTTTTTCCTTTTGTTTCTTCGTAAATGACGTTTTCTTTTCTTATTGCAAAATAAGCATCGTTAACAGTATGTGATGTTAATGTTAAAATAGCCTCAGAAAAAGAGTTTTTAAAACTCGCTTTAGCTTTTATTTTAAATGATTTTGATTGCATATGTGTTTAGTCTATATTATCTTAATAATGTACTATTATGTATTTTTTATTCAAACAGTTTATTTTTTGTATGAAGTAATAAAAATAGATTCATAGATTATTTACATTCATTAATCATATAATATGTTTGAGTATTCGTGATTTTATTTTTATAATCTCGCATTTCTATGTAAATACCACCAGTCCATTTGTCTATTGTATTTCCACATTTTTCAAAATACACAGCACCTAAGTAATCCGAATCGATATAATCATATATATAGACATTATTTAAATAATCAGGGTGTTTTATTCCTTCAATAAAGCCTTCTGTATTTGGGGTGTTATAATAAAATCGCATAGTATAGCTTTTATTTTTATTTTTGATTATTGTATCGATATTTTGTACCCCTTTTATTTTTTGGTATTCTAATAATTGTTTTTTTAAACTATCTGTATTTTTTGATGAATTTTTTACAAGAACAATTTCTTGAATCCAATCATTATCTTCTTCAAAATGATTATCTAAATATGTGAATTTAATAGTATTATCCCTTATTGTCTTTTTGCATGAAAACAAAAGCGTTAAGAATATCAATGTTATAAGTTGCTTATTCTTTTTTAATATTCCCATCCTCTTCGTCTTGTTTTAAATTTTATATCTTCTGTCTCTTTTTGTCTAATTTTAGAGGCCAATCCTCTTTTGTTGATACGTTCGATTTTTCCAGTATCGAAATCGCCTTTAAATTCTCGATCAAATGTTATTTTTGTGACAAACGGTTTATACCCGCGTAAATGTTGTAGGGTAAACCAGCAAATAAAGATTTCTTTTGCACTAGGATATGTGTTAAATTTTTTTTGCATATCAGGTAAATCTAAACCAAAGTGATCCCAAAGCGTAACCTGGTATTTTACAGTATAATTTTCTCCATCATTTTTCAATTCTTTCAAGATAACTTCCGTTGCCCAAATATCATTTAAAGCAATAGTGAAGCCTTTATTTAGTTCATTTATTGATTCTAAAGTCTCTACTATTTTTAACGGGTTCCCACTTATTTTACCATATGAATATGTTGGTTTATTAAAGGTTGATTTCTGATTTTTATTTCTTGTGCCTCTAGAGTTACTAAATTCTCTTTTTTTTCCTCTCGTAGTTAAGAAATAAGGGTCTTTATCCTCTATTTTTGTTATATCCTGTTTAAATTTTTGCTTTAGTTCTTCTGAAATATAATCTTCAACAGCTAAGCAATATTCATGAGTTTTATAATGTTTTTTTATATATTTGGTTAGTATTAAATCTTCATAGATACCACCTGTATTACTTTTAAACTTAGCAATCATTCGATCTAAATTACCTTGCATTTCACCTCTAGCAAAATATAATTCTGCTGTTTCTCTAAAATTCCAGAAAAGATAATTGTCATCTCTCCATTTATTCGTTATAGGAGATTTGCCTTCATTAAACTCTTTAATATCCGCTCCAGAATTATAGTTACTTTTAGTTTTTATAGCATACATTTCATTTTTACTATACTTGATTTTTTCATCTTTATTATCGCTATTAATGTATGAAGCATGTTTAAATTCGTCAAAACCAGTATTTTTATACTCTTCAATAAATTGCTCAATTTCACTTGCTGTATATATGTGTGTGTTATTAGAAATAACACCAGTCCCATATGTAAGATCATTTGCTATTTCTTTACCATTAGGAGTTAAACACGGCATTTTATAACGATCTATAACTAATGTCCCTACTACTAGATAATCTTTTTGATTGTTTGGTAATTTTACTTTATCATTGTAATAATCACATCTAAAATATAATTCAATCTGTTTATCAATATCATTTTCTATAAGTGTTTGAAGATTATTTAATTGTATTGTCTTTATTATTTTTCCATTAAAAACTGTTTCATGAGTTGCTGGTTTTTTAGTAGCAGAACTAATCAATGATTGATGATGATCTTTGTCTACTGAACTAAGTTCTTCTTTTTCATTATTATAATCTTCATATAATTCTATATGTACTTTTTCTCCATCGGGAATAGTCGTTTCTATATGAAAATAGACTAACATACCAGGAATAGCTCTTCTGATAGGCTGTAACCCTTTTATATCAATAGACCACCATCCTTTTTTTAGAATACCAGGTTTTTTCCCTTTTAGAGGGACTGCATTAGTAGTTGTTTTATTAGTAGTATCAGATAGAGGAGAAGAATTAGAATTAAGTAATATTATAGCTTTACCTTTGGGATCAACATATGATGGAAAGGATATTTTTTTTTCTCCTTTTTGAATATCAATTTCATTATTATCATTTTCTAAATCAATACAAATTTCTTCACCAGGTAGAATATTTAAAGTAGTAACTTCTAACCAAAAATTAGAGTTAGTTGTTGCTTTTTTAATTGCCTTATCGGGAGTGTTCGTTTCGAGTGCTTTATTCATTTGTTGTGTTTTTAGAACTTTTCCATTCGACATTAATAATTTCAGGATCTTCTACAGGCAATATAACAGGCGCAATTAAAGGTTGTAATTCGGTAGGTTGGTTGATTTGTAAATGATCCGTTATTTTAATAGGAGCACCACCAAAACCGCACATAATCGTTGAGTTTTCTAATAGCGCTTTGCCATCTTGTATCAATGTGTCTGCTGTGTTCTGCCATGCAATAGGAGCGATTACGCCTTGACAAGGCGATGCTTGGTACGGGCTTTTTTTACAATTTCCTTGAAAAATAAGATTCGGTTTCCCTTTATCATTTTCATTAGCAAAGAGTTGTCCTTGTATTTTAATTTGATTAGAAGTTACTGTTAAAGTGCCTTCAGGTTTGGTACATAATTGACATTCAATTTTAGCACCATCACATACATAATTTTTACTCATAATCTTTGTCTTCTAATAAAAAATGTAATTGTCTTCTATACCCACGTCCGTTACTTAAAGTACAGGTTATTTCAGCTTTTGCAGTCCATGCGGTGTATTTGTTAATTTTATAATAACCGCTATATTCCTCTATATAAATAGGCGCGGTTCCTATATTATAATAGGTGAAATATTTGTTGATTCGCTTTATAGTTTCAGGATCTATAGGTTTTAGCAGGCCAGTAATTTTATAGGTTAGTAAGTTCGTATTTAGATCTTCTCCAACCAAACTTAACTGTTCTGTAATATGTATCGGTAAGCTATGTATAGTGTTTGCGAATGTTATAGATTTAGATTTTATGGTGGCATCGTTAAAAGGAATGCGTAAAAGGCCATTAAATAAGATTCCAAATAAGCGATACTGTTTTAGGTCGGTAGTAAACCGTTGTTCATGGTTTATTTTTTTACCTATAGCGTCTAGGTATCCATGAGTTAAGTTGCCTTGATGTTGTCGTTTTAATTTCGGAAGTGCAATTTTCCATTGTTTTTTTATGGTTTCATAATTTAAAACCTTAGCAATAGTTCCAGTTGTATCAATCGCGAGGTCTAAAGAATTTGTGAAATCACTAAGTTGCCGTATCAATAGTTCCTGTTTTTTTAATGAAGTATCCAGTGTATATTGATGCGCTACCGTTGCAATTTTAAAATTAAAGGCATTATAATCTAAAGCTTCCAAAGCTACTTGTAATTGTTGTTGGTAGCTGTTTTTTATGATATGCTCATGAAGTTGTGTATATTCATTAATGTTAAAGTTATAACAAACAGCTTTTTCATTTTTTTCATATACATACGGAGATTTTCGATCTTGTATATATAACATAGGCTATCCTTTACTGATTTTAACATCCGAACCTCCTTGAAAAGTAGCGATACCGGCACCTTGTACATTAATATCACCATTTCCTGCAATCATGTCAACTTCGGAAGCATTAATATTAAAACTATTTTGTATATCTATGGCTTTATTTCCTTCAATAGTTTCGGTTATATCAGTAGCTTTTAAATCGTAATTTTGCTCAATAATGGTATTCATATTATTACCGATGCCTAAAGTAAAGTCTTCGCTAATTTGTGAATCCATATTCTTTGTTTGATATGTAATTGCTTCTGCCGCTTTAAAATGGATATTTTTAGCCTCAATATCAATAGTCTCTGGAGCGCTTATCTTGATATTTTTATTAGCCGTATCAATAAAAATAATGTTATTGTTTTTATCGGTAATAGTTATACTTTCACTACGATCGGTATCATTAAACTCTAGTATATGCCCGCTTTTAGTAATAATACTTTTATAATTATTTTGATTGCGTCCACCAGCTGCGGTTGATCCATTGAATAAGCTTCCCATTACAAAAGGGCGGTTGGGGTCGTTATAACGAAAGCCAACCATTACTTGGTCTCCTATTTCAGGTATAAATACATGCCCACGATTTTGCGCGTGGTTGTCGCTACGTCCTGCATCGGGAGTCATTACACGTAGCCAAGAGGTTTTCATAGGACCT
>NZ_JBXVVH010000039.1:0-7146 GCF_057219185.1 Lacinutrix sp. YIN62 | reverse complement strand
GGACTTATACTAAACCAATTTTTAGCTATATTTGAAAACAGGATTAGGATATAAATAACCTAACCCTGAAATTTTGAACTTACACACTTTTTAGGATAGTGTCATTTTATTTAAACTTTTTGGTTGTAAGGCTTAATTTTTTAGAGGCAGTTCTGAATAATCTATTCTGTCTCCAATATTAAGCTGCCATGTTTTTGTAAAACCAGCATTGACTTCCAATACATACTGTGCTTTCGCATTTGAAGCCAAAGACGTTTCATTAAATGGTTGCGCATTTTCTTGAATACTTACAATAGTTTTGTCTTGATCTAGAAAGATTATATCTAAAGGAATGCGGGTGTTTTTCATATAAAAATAACGTTCGCGAGCTTTTGGAAAGATAAAAAGCATAGCTTGATTTTCTTTGATCGATTTACGATACATTAATCCCGTTTGAATTTCGTGATCTGTTTTAGCAAATTCAATATCAAGATTTGTTATAATGCTGTCATTAGAGTTTTTAAAAAGCGCTAGTTCTCCTTCTTTTGTAAAAGGAATATTTACTTGTTTAATAACTTTGTCTTCTTTTTTGCAGGCATAGATAAAAAGAAAAGAAAAGCATAAGGTTTTCAAAATTAGCGATTTTAAAACGGTCATGATTACTTAGTTGTATTTTTTTGTTTATAGACAAACATAAAATAGAAGCCAATTAAAATAAATGGAATACTTAACCATTGTCCTGTATTTAATAACCAGTCTGCGCGTTCTTGATTTTGAGCTTCTTTTACAAATTCAACAAAGAAACGTACCGTCCAAAGTAATACTAGAAATAAGCCAAATAAGAAGCCTGCTTGCTCTCCTTTATTCGTTTTTGTATAAAAATAAACAAGTATTAAGAATACAAAAATGTAACAAAACGATTCATATAATTGTGCAGGATGCCTAAAAGGAACAGCTTCAAGTACACTCTGAAATTTAGGGTTATTAGTTAGTGCTTGATAAGCTTTTTTATAGTTTTTAATTCCCGTTAATTGCGTTACTTCTCTTTTGTTATATTCTTCTTGAATAAAACGAACACCAAATGGAGAATCTGTAACTTTTCCAATAATTTCAGAATTGATAAAATTACCAATTCTAATAAATACAGCTCCAGAAGCTACGGGAATTACAACACGATCCAAGATCCACATTAACGACTTGTATTTATATTTTTTACGATATAAGTACATCCCAATAATAATACCTATGGCTGCACCGTGACTAGCTAATCCGGAAAACCCAGTAAATTCAAATCTAGGATTGAATCTAAAAGGTAAAAAGACACTAAAGAAATCTTGAGAAAACAATTCTGGTTGATAAAAAATAACATGCCCCAATCTGGCACCTAGCATTGTGGCTAAGACGGTGTAAATAAAAAGAGGATCTAAATATTCAATCTTGATATTATCCCTTTTAAAAATACGTTTCATAACGTGCCACCCCACAACAAAGGCTGCAACCCACATTAAACTATAAAAATGTATTTTGAAATTTCCAACGATATCTATTCCTGTTATAGGATTCCAATCGAATTGTAATAAAAGCATAAGTTTAATTTTATAATTGTAAATATATGATTTTGGATGTTATTTGTATCTAATTTAATAGGTTTTTAACCGAATAATAAAGCGGGTAAAATAATGTATGTTATTTAAAGGTATTGCAATAGAAGCTTTAATAAGTTAGATTAGGCGAAAAAAAAGGTTTTATATTAGTCCTCTTTATCAGGAACAGGATCATAACCGCGACCTCCCCATGGGTGGCAACTAAAAACTCTCTTAATAGCTAATAGTCCGCCTTTTAGTAAGCCGTGTTTTAATAAGGCTTCTTTTGTGTAATGGGAACAGGTTGGTTGGTATCTGCAAGTTGCTGGTGTAAAAGGAGAAATTAAAGTTTGATAAACTTTAATAATAAATAAGAAAGGTGCAATTAAAATGTGTTTCATAATCTTTTAAAGTACTCCTTTCTTGTCCATGTGTTTGGAAACGAGTTAATTAGTTGTGAAAGAAGTTCCCTCTTTACCATCGTTTAATTGAATGCCTACTTCTGCAAGTTCATCTCTAATTTTGTCGGATAGCGCAAAATCTTTGTTTGCTCTGGCTTCCTGTCTTAATTTTATTAAAACCGCTACAGCTCCAGATAACTTATCGGCTCCTACGTTTTCTTTAACGGTATTTTTAAGGCCTAAAATGTCAAATGTGAACGTGCATATTACTGTCTTTAACGTCTTTAAATCTTCAGTAGTTATGCTCGCACTTCCTTCTTTTAACTGGTTAATGTATTTTACAGCTTCAAAAAGATGAGCAATAAGAATCGGTGAGTTGAAATCATCATTCATTGCATCGTAACACTTCTGTTTCCAATTTGAAATATCAAACTTGGAAGTTGCTTTTGATGGTTTTATATTATCAATATCATTAATCCCATCCATTAATCTATTGAAGCCTTTTTCACTTGCAGCCAAACCGTCATCTGTAAGATCTAATATACTTCTGTAAGACGATTGTGCCGTGAAAAAACGAATAACACTTGGAGTGTATGCTTTACTAAAGAAGTTGTTGTTTCCAGATAATAATTCTTCAGGATTAACAGTGTTCCCCGTTGTTTTAGACATGCGTTGTCCGTTTAATTCGAGCATGTTTGCATGCATCCAATAATTTACTGGGGATTTGCCTTTTGCAGCTTCATTTTGTGCTATTTCACATTCGTGGTGTGGGAATTTTAAATCCATTCCGCCTCCATGAATATCAAATTGTTCTCCTAAATATTTTGTGCTCATAGCTGTACATTCTAAGTGCCATCCAGGGAAACCATCACTCCAAGGCGAAGGCCATCTCATAATGTGTTCTGGTTCTGCTTTTTTCCAAAGCGCAAAATCTTGAGGGTTCTTTTTATCACTTTGTCCGTCAAGTTCACGAGTGTTATGTATCAAGTCTTCCAACTTACGTTTACTCAACTTGCCATATTCATTGGTTTTATCAAATTTATGAACATCAAAATAAACAGAGCCGTTTATTTCATAAGCAAAGCCATTATTTATAATGGTTTGAATCAAATCAATTTGTTCAATAATGTGACCAGTAGCTGTAGGTTCAATGCTTGGAGGTAAAAAATTAAAAGTGTTTAACACATTATGAAAATCGACAGTATAACGCTGTACAATCTCCATGGGTTCAATCTCTTCCAGCCGAGCTTTTTTTGTGATTTTGTCTTCTCCAACATCAGCATCATTTTCTAAATGCCCAGCATCTGTAATGTTTCTTACATAACGTACTTTATACCCTAAATGTTTTAAGTAACGAAACACCATATCAAAAGACATAAATGTTCTCACATTACCTAAATGTACATTACTATATACTGTAGGGCCGCAAACATACATGCCAACGTAGCCTTCTGTTATAGGTTTAAAGTTTTCTTTTTTACCACTTAAAGAATTGTATATCTTGATTTGCTGATTTTGAAAAAGCTGCATTAAAATTGTATTTTATTTAGATTAGAATTTTGTGTCTAATTTAATATAATCTAAAAACTCTCTTTTGGTTTCCTTATTTTTAAATTGCCCCCCAAATTCCGAAGTAACAGTGCTACTCTCAATATCACGAATACCACGAGAATTTACACATAAGTGCTTGGCATCGATGACACAAGCAACATCATCGGTTCCTAAAACAGTTTGTAGTTCTTTAACAATCTGAATAGTTAGTCGTTCTTGTACCTGAGGTCTTTTTGCAAAATAATCAACTATGCGATTCATTTTCGATAGGCCAACAACCGTGCCATTAGAGATATAGGCAATATGTGCTCTACCTACAATTGGTAGTAAGTGGTGTTCGCAAGTAGAATAAACCGTGATGTTTTTTTCAACTAACATTTCGCCATACTTATATTTATTGTCGAAGGTGGATGCGCTAGGTTTCGCTTTAGGATCTAAACCTCCAAAAATTTCGTTAACGAACATTTTAGCAACTCTATTAGGCGTCCCCTTTAAACTATCATCGGATAGATCTAGTCCCAAGGTTTCCATAATGTGCTTTACATCCTCTTTTATGAGTTCAATTTTTTCTTTACTAGAAACTTCAAAAGCATCTTTTCTAATAGGAGTCTCTGTAGATGTACCTACGTGATTTTCACCTATATCATCGTAGCTCTCTTTTGTATTATCAATTTTCATTTATTCAAAAAGAATTAAGGCTACAAAGATAAGTAATAAAAAAGTCATACAGGTGGTAGGGGATTTTAAATTTGAATTGTTGTATAACTATTATAATAGTAGTATTAACAAAGTGTTAATTATTTTTTTATTACATTTAAAACCTAAAAAAAATATACCAAAATGAGATTAAAAATACCCTATGTTTTATTGATATTGTTTTCATTAAATGTTGTTATTGTAACAGCACAGAATGAGCAAAAACAAAGGTTAAAACTTGTTAATTACAAGGAAAATGTAAAAGCCCCCTTAAAGCCTAACGAACTTAAAATGTTAAAAGAGGTTTTTGTAGATAAACTAGACGAATATGTTTTAAGTAAGCCCCAACGTTTAAAAGATTTTAAACACTTATTGAGAAATAGAATTGAAATAAAGTCTAACTCAAAACTCATACCTCATACTGATAAATACCAGACATTAACCCAAGTCGGATTATTCAACATATATAACGAAAACCTTAAAATGGATACGAGTTATAACCCGTCTACATTTAATCCGCTTAAATATAACCTTAAGTTCTTTGGAAAAGGACAGTCTATATATAGAATAGGAAACACCAATTATTTTATAACCATTAAATCTCAACACGAATAAAAAAAAATACTCTAATGAATAAATTAATAATATTATCCCTTTTACTAATCTCAAGCTTTGCATTTTCTCAAGATGTCTTGATGCATACGGGAACCGTAACTCAATGTTCGGGGACTTTGTATGATTCTGGAGGCGCTGCCGCAAATTACAGTAGCAGTGAAAGTTTTGTTTTAACGCTTTGTCCTGATGAAGCAGGGAATTTAATGCAAATCGATTTTACTGCTTTCAATACACAAGGAGGAGCAGATATATTAACTATATATAATGGTGATAGTACTGCTGCACCAGCGTTTGGACAGTTTGAAGGAGGAGGAGCAGCAAATAATCCAGGGTTAGTCGTTGCTACGCTAGAGAATCCTACAGGGTGTCTTACGCTTGAATTTGTTTCAGATGGTACTGCTACGACTACTGGATGGGAAGCCATATTATCATGCTTTGAACCATGTCAAACGATCGTTTCTCAAATAGATACAGCGACACCAGCACCCAATGCAGAAGGGTATATAAGAGTTTGCCCTGATGAAGATATCACTTTAGTCGGAAGTGGCGTATTTTCAGTAAGCGGGGCTGGCGCTTCTTATGAATGGGATTTAGGAGACGGGAATACTCTAGCAGGACAAACGGCTACGTTTTCTTACGATACACCAGGCGTTTATATAGTGAATTTAAATATTCGAGATGCAAATACAGATCCAGACCCCTTAGGTTGTGCGAATACAAATTTAATAAATCAAGTGATACAAGTTGCTACAGAGCCAGATTTTACAGGTACAGAAGCTGCGGATAGTGTCATTTGTTTTGGAGAGGATACAACAATATCTGGTGTAGTAACGCCAGTCGAATTTATAAACGATTGTACACCTCCTGTTAGTGGAGTTACTTTTCTCCCTGATGGTAGTGGTGCACAATATTCAACATGCATTACTGTCGATTGTTACGATTCTTTAGCAACGCTAACAGATGTTAATCAGTTAATTAATGTGTGTATGAATATAGAACATTCATATTCAGGGGATTTGGATATATTTGTAAGGAGCCCTAATGGCTCTGAAGTTCAATTGTTTGATCAAGCAGGGGGAGGTACTTATTTTGGAGGTGCTAATGATGATAACACAGACGATCCAGGTGTTGGGGCGGATTACTGTTTTTCTTTAAACGCTGCCGTTCTATTACAAGATGCACCTACAGTTATTGCAGGTTCTAATGACCCAGGGCCTTCATGGGCTCCAGGAACATATTTGCCTGTTGAGAATTTTAATGATTTGTTAGGGAGCCCATTAAATGGGGATTGGTGTATTAGAATAGTTGATAATCTAGGTTCTGATAATGGACATGTGTTTTCATGGGGACTAGAGTTTGATCCAGCATTACAACCTCCGGAATTATCATTTACCCCTGTAACAGTAACCGAAGGCTGGGATCCGGATCCCTCTATAACAGGGACCGTAGGAAATGTAATTACAGTAGCTCCTCCTACGGCGGGAACACATTGTTTTACATATAGAACTACCGACGATTTTGGGTGTGAGTATACAGAGCAAGTCTGTATAGATATGCTTCCAGAAATTATTAATGATCTACCAAATGATTTAGCACTTTGTAATCCTGGTGCAGCACCATATATTTTTGATTTAACAGAAAATACTCCAATAATTTTGGCAGCTTCCCCGAATGCAGGTGATTTAAATATTACTTATCATGAAACACTCGCAGATGCAGAAGCAGATACAGCTGTAATAGCTACACCAGGAGCATATTCTTCTACTGCAATATTAGGGGCACCTCAAACTATTTTTGTAAGAATAGAATATTTAACCTCTGATTGTTATGAAATAGAATCGTTTACACTGAATGTAACGCCTCAGCCATTAATAAATCCAGCAGCTGATATGGAAGTTTGTGATGACATTACAAATGATGGAGTTGAAGCTTTCGACTTAGAAACTCAAACGGCTTCAATATTAGGAGCGCAGGCAGCAGCAGATTTCATTGTGACCTATCATTTGAGTTTTGCAGATGCAGACGGCGGAGTAGGGGCGTTAGTTAGCCCGTATACTAACGTGGCTAATCCAGAACCTATTTTTGTAAGAATAGAAGGAGCTGTAGATGCTACTTGTTACTTTGTACAAGCAACGCCGGTGTTTAATTTAATAGTGAACCCTAGGGCAATAGCGATACAACCTTTAGATATGGAGGTATGTGATGATTTATCGAACGATGGTGTTGAGGTTTTTGATTTAACAACACAGACCACAACAATATTAGGGGCGCAAAATCCAGCAAATGTTACGGTAACCTACTATGAAAGTCAGCTAGATGCA
>NZ_JBXVVH010000038.1:0-8065 GCF_057219185.1 Lacinutrix sp. YIN62 | reverse complement strand
GGGTGACGGCGTGCCTTTTGCATAATGAGCCTACGAGTTACCGTTGCTAGCAAGGTTAAGGGCTTCAGGTCCGGATCCGTAGCGAAAGCGAGTCTGAATAGGGCGCCATAGTTAGTAGTGGTAGACGCGAAACCGTGTGATCTACCCATGGGCAGGTTGAAGCTGTAGTAACATACAGTGGAGGACCGAACCGGTTGACGTTGAAAAGTCTTCGGATGACCTGTGGGTAGGGGTGAAAGGCCAATCAAACTCGGAAATAGCTCGTACTCCCCGAAATGCATTTAGGTGCAGCGTTGATTTATAGTTTTATAGAGGTAGAGCTACTGATTGGATGCGGGGGCTTCACCGCCTACCAATTCCTGACAAACTCCGAATGCTATAAAATGATAATCAGCAGTGAGGGCATGGGTGCTAAGGTCCATGTCCGAGAGGGAAAGAACCCAGACCATCAGCTAAGGTCCCCAAATGTATGTTAAGTTGAAAAAACGAGGTTGAACTGCTTAGACAGCTAGGATGTTGGCTTGGAAGCAGCCATTCATTTAAAGAGTGCGTAACAGCTCACTAGTCGAGCGGTTCGGCATGGATAATAATCGGGCATAAACATACTACCGAAGCTATGGACTTGAAAAAGTGGTAGGGGAGCATTGTAGTGTCGTCGAAGGTGAAGCGTGAGCTTTGCTGGAGAAGCTACAAAAGAAAATGTAGGCATAAGTAACGATAATGCGGGCGAGAAACCCGCACTCCGAAAGACTAAGGTTTCCTCAGCTATGCTAATCAGCTGAGGGTTAGTCGGGACCTAACGCGAACCCGAAAGGGGTAGTGGATGGCCAACAGGTTAATATTCCTGTACCTGCTCACACTAAAAGTGACGGAGGCGAAAAGTTAGTGCGCACAGACGGAATTGTGCGTTGAAGGGAACAGTAATGTCCCGATAGTACACTAAGGCTACGGCTGCGGTGATAATCTAGCAAATCGACTTCCAAGAAAAGCGAGTGAAGCAGCCCGTACCCTAAACCGACACAGGTAGTTGGGATGAGAATTCTAAGGAGCTCGAGAGATTCATGGCTAAGGAACTAGGCAAAATCGACCCGTAACTTCGGGAGAAGGGTCGCCCATCAAAAGATGGGCCGCAGTGAAAAGGTCCAGGCGACTGTTTATCAAAAACACAGGGCTATGCTAAATTGAAAGATGACGTATATGGCCTGACACCTGCCCGGTGCTGGAAGGTTAAGTGGAGTTGTTAGCTTCGGCGAAGCAATCAAATGAAGCCCCAGTAAACGGCGGCCGTAACTATAACGGTCCTAAGGTAGCGAAATTCCTTGTCGGGTAAGTTCCGACCTGCACGAATGGTGCAACGATCTGGACACTGTCTCAGCCATGAGCTCGGTGAAATTGTAGTATCGGTGAAGATGCCGATTACCCGCTGTGGGACGAAAAGACCCCGTGCACCTTTACTATAGCTTAGTATTGGTTTTGGATAAGTAATGTGTAGGATAGGTGGGAGACTTTGAAGCGGCGTCGCTAGGCGTTGTGGAGTCATTGTTGAAATACCACCCTTTGCTTATCTAGAGTCTAACTTTCAAAAGAAAGGACAGTGCTTGGTGGGTAGTTTGACTGGGGTGGTCGCCTCCAAAAGAGTAACGGAGGCTTCTAAAGGTTCCCTCAGCACGCTTGGTAACCGTGCGTAGAGTGCAATGGCATAAGGGAGCTTGACTGAGAGACCTACAAGTCGATCAGGTACGAAAGTAGAGCATAGTGATCCGGTGGTTCCGCATGGAAGGGCCATCGCTCAAAGGATAAAAGGTACGCCGGGGATAACAGGCTGATCTCCCCCAAGAGCTCACATCGACGGGGGGGTTTGGCACCTCGATGTCGGCTCGTCACATCCTGGGGCTGGAGAAGGTCCCAAGGGTTGGGCTGTTCGCCCATTAAAGTGGCACGCGAGCTGGGTTCAGAACGTCGTGAGACAGTTCGGTCTCTATCTACAGTGGGCGTTAGAAATTTGAGTGGATCTGACTCTAGTACGAGAGGACCGAGTTGGACTAACCTCTGGTGTATCTGTTGTTCCGCCAGGAGCATTGCAGAGTAGCTACGTTGGGAAGGGATAAGCGCTGAAAGCATATAAGCGCGAAACCCACCACAAGATGAGATTTCTTTAAAGGGTCGTGGGAGATTACCACGTTGATAGGCTATAGGTGTAAAGGCAGTAATGTCATAGCCAAGTAGTACTAATAACCCATAGGCTTATTGTACGCCTGTTTTTTTAAAAGTTCAATAATTATTATTACCATACAGATTCATTTATTTTTTTTCAATATGTTATAACATACGGTTAGCAGTTAATACAAGAAACAGCACAGACCGCAAGATTTAAGGTGATTATAGCGATGGGGCTCACCTCTTACCATTCCGAACAGAGCAGTTAAGCCCATTAGCGCCGATGGTACTACAATCGTGGGAGAGTAGGTCGTCGCCTTTTTTAGAAATCCTCAACATTTATATGTTGAGGATTTTTTTTATGCCTTATTTTTAATACAAGTATAACAGCCTATTTATAAACGATTATAAATAGTTCTGCAAATAACTTATTCATTAAGCAGCAATATTTAGCTGTTTTTAAACGTTTATAAACGACTACAAATGTTTATAAACGGCTATTAAATCTACTTTCTTAGGGGAAACCCCAATCGTAATGCCTAGCACAGCTTAATAATCTCCTTTTGCCTATCATTATATGTATTAAAATAAACTATATTGCATAAGGAATATAAGTGCAAGTGAGTTGCACTTATACAATAGTTGTACTTAATTTTAAAAAAATGGCTTTCCCTAAAAAAAAGTCCCGAAGAATTATAGTTGATAACCACAGATATAGATGGATGGTAAAAGGTGATTTTTACGGTGTTATGCTCTCAATTATTTCTGAAGATTATAATGGGCAAAAACTATTCGCAAATTTCAAGCATAGTATAAATGGAGAAAAATCTTGTATGTATGATAATCCATTCATTATTGAACCTGAATTAGTTAAAAGAACCATCCTTTTTGGACTATCAAAAGGCTACTCACCTGAACAAAACGGCGATGACCTAAATTTAGGAGATCTGAGTAAAGAATTAGTTTTGAATTTAATTGATAAAAAGTAAAAAAATGGATAGAAAGACATATACGTCTCTAATGAGTTATTTTTGTACTATTTGAGAATATAAAATTAAATAGAATTTTAGTGTTTTCTCTGAATTTACGGATTGGGTTACAAATAAACTTGAATGTTTTGAGTGGACAGTTAGTAAGCCAAATGCCATATTGGATTAAACATTAAAGAGCATAAATGGGAAAATTACAATGCTAATGTAACTAAAGAACAAGACCGAAATTTTATAAAGAAATTTTAAGAATTAATTGATGAATATTAGAGTAATTAAAAACTAAGTACAACAAAACCTAAACTGCATTAAAACGCAGCTTAGCCAAAACGTTATGCAAAATTGAACATAAGACAAAATGATTAGCGAAGATGTTTGGAGCAACATGATAGTCCCAGGAGTTGGAGATGCAGAATTCGATTGGTTTGGAATAGACCAAAACGGAAATTTAGGAGCATTCTCAACGTTTAATCGAGGATATATTCCTGAATCGGTTAAATCTTCTCGAATCGAATACATTGAATTATTGACTGAAATTGAAAATTTGCCTTTTCGATTTAAAGCTCAATTGATAACAAAAGAAAAAGGAAGGTATGACGATTGGTTAGAGTATTCTCAGCAGGGATTTATTGGATTTGATTATCGAGATGTACACAGAACAATCAAAACAGGAATCTATGATTTAATCTCTAAACCCGAAAAATTGGTGAATGTGTCTGAGTTAGGAATTAACTCGAATCTGGTCAATAAGATGCCAAAATTCACATTATCATTCAATCAAAAAAAAGGAATTGATGAACAAGAATTAAGAAATAAAATTGCATAACACTGTGTAAAAATGCATTAAAACGCATTTTACACTAAACGTTAGGTTTCATGCAGAAAAAACAGAACACCAAATCAATAACTAAATGAGAATAAAGAAAATTGAAGTTGAGAATTTCAGATTACTTGAAAATATCAATTGTGAACTCGAAAATGATATAACCCTCATAGTTGGAAAAAACAATACTGGAAAAACTTCATTTTTTGAAGCTATTAAAATTGCTACTTCAAATGATGGCAAATTCATCTTTGAAGATTTTTCTCAAAGCTCATACTCAGTTTTCAAAACTGCTTATCAAAAGTACCTAGAAACACTTGATAAAGAAATTTCAGAGGAAAGTAAAGATGAACTTGAAAAGCAACTCATCTCTGAAGTCCCTAAAATTAAAATCAAATTTGAAATAGAATATGACAAAAAACTAAATGAACCACTCATTGAATTAAGTGAGTTTATTACCGATTTAGAAGATTCAAGAAATGATGCCACTATTTGCATCTCATACGAACCTAAAAGTACATTAAGAGTTTTTCAATCTTTTGATAACAGAGAGGATAAATCTTTAGAATTAATAGAATACCTGCACAAAAATGTTAATCATTTATATGAAACTGTTTGTTATGCTATTGATAAGGAATCTGACTATTGCAGAAGAATAGAGGATAGTTTTATTTCAAAAATTCAAAAAGTTGTTCTCTTTGAGAGCATAAAAGCAATGAGGATATTAGATGACGTTAAAAGCGATTCAAATAATTCATTGACTCTAGGTTTTTCAAATTACTACAATCATCGAGATAAGACAACTAATCAAGATGTAAAAGCATTAGAAGATAAATTAGACGAAGTTTCGGAAGAATTAAAAGAGAAATACGCTAAGGTTCTTGAAAACATAATGTTGAAGCTTGAAAGTTTTGGTGCTAAAACTCCTATTGTAATACCACCAATAACAATAGATTCAAGATTTGATTCTGAAAAGGTTATAAGAAACAACATTCACTATCTCTACAAACAAGATGAGATTAATCTACCTGAAAGTTATAATGGCCTTGGTTATAGCAATCTAATATATATGATTCTTGAGCTTGCTAGTTTTATTGAAAAATTCAAAAACTCAAAAGAAGAAAAATTGTCTAATTTTCTTGTTGTTCTAATCGAAGAACCTGAGGCTCACATGCACCCTCAAATGCAACAAGTGTTCATAAATCAAGTTACTGAAGTTCTAAAAGACGCAAAAAAAGAAACAGACCTACAAATTCAAGTAATTATCACGACACATTCTTCTCACATATTATCTGAATCAGGAATTGATACGGATAGAGGGTTTAATAGAATTAGGTATTTTAATCGGTTAAAAACAGAAAGTGGATTTGAAATAACAAATCAAGATTTTAACAATTTAAAAATTAAAAATGATAAGCGAACATTTAGATTTTTAAGACAATATTTAACCCTTCATAAATCAGATTTATTTTTTGCTGATAAAGTAATTCTAGTAGAAGGAACTACTGAACGCATGCTTTTACCTCAAATGATTAATAAATCTGCATCCTCACTATGCAATGAGTATGTATCTATTCTAGAAGTTGGTGGAGCCTACGCTCATTCATTTAAGGAAATTTTAGAATTCATCAATGTAAAGACATTAATCATTACCGATATTGATTCGAGTGATGAAGATGGAGCTTGTCAAGTTAATCCTATTAGTGATAATAAAATCACTACTAATGAAACATTAATCCAATGGTTACCTAAAAAAACAACTATAAAAGACTTAGTGAGCTGTACTGATGTTGATAAAATACAAGATAACATTAGAGTATGTTATCAAACTGATGAAAATGGTTTTATTGGTAGAAGCTTTGAGGAATCATTTATTAATGCCAATAAAACATTGTTACTATCTGAATTTACAAAAGATGATGAATCCAAAATTATTGTAAAAAATCGTTTCTCTTTTCTAAAATCACATTCATTGAAAAATGAAATTCCAACTCCATCAAGTTCAAAAGTGAAAACAAATTTCACATTTGATATTATGTCTTTTGATGAAGAAAAATATGGAGAATGGAAAGTTCCAGATTATATAAATGAAGGTCTGATTTGGTTAGCTAAAAATGATTAGATATGACAGCTATTGAACAAATAATTCAACACATAGAGACAAACAAAAGTTTTGTCCTAGAAGCTGGAGCTGGATCTGGTAAAACCTACACATTAATTCAGACATTAAACTATGTTCTAGAAACAAGAGGTGAAAGTATTAAGTTAAATAATCAAAAGATTGTTTGTATTACATATACAAATGTTGCTAAAAATGAAATCATTGAGAGACTTGAAAACAATCCCTTAGTTCTTGTTTCTACAATTCACGAATTTTTATGGGATTGTATTAAAAGGTACAATAAGCAATTGATTATTGAATTGGATTTATTGAATGAGGCAATGTTAATTGAAAAACCTGAAAAATTTGTCACAGGATTAAAAGACAGAATTTCAGAAGTTACATATGACGATAGAGGTTTTAGGAATTTTGAACAAGGAAGTTTACATCATGATGATGTAATTACACTATCTCTTCAAATGTTCGAAAACTATAAATCTTTAACTCAAATTTTAGGACAAAAATATCCTTACATTTTCATTGATGAATATCAAGATACCGCTACTGAAACTGTTCAAGCTCTAATTAATTATTTATTAGAAAGAAATAAGACGAAATTACTTTTAGGTTTTTATGGTGATTCTTATCAAAACATTTATGATGAAGGTATAGGCTCATTAAAGTTCTTTATAGATTCTTCTAAAGTTGAATTTGTTACAAAAGAAGATAATTATCGTTCTTCAAAAAGTGTAGTTAGCCTCTTAAATAACATTAGAGATAATATCGTTCAAAAAATACCTGAAGGTAAAGAATCAGTAATTGGAAGCGTTCAGTTTATTAACTGTACAAACGAAACAAAAGTTAAGGGAGAAAAAGTCAAAGCTTATCGAGAAAGAATTTCACCAAAAAAAGATTCGGATTACGAAAATGTAATTAGTGATTTAGAAAGTAATGGGTGGAATTTTTCAGAAAATGGCAACGATAAAGTTTTAATCATTGCAAATAGCAAAGTAGCAGATAGAGCAGGTTTTGGGAGTCTATATAAAACATTTAATAAGCGTTTTTATGACCCAAAAGCTGAATTACTAAATAGAGATAATCATTTTGCTTCTTACTTCCTAGGCTCTAAAGACAAAAAAACATCGAGAGAACGTGAGACAGGAATTGAACATTTAGTTTCTTTTTGGAAAAACAAAGATTATAATAACGTAATAAAATACTTAAAGAGACATGGTAAATTTAGTTCGCTTTCTAGGCACTCAGACAAAAAAGAAATAGAAGACAAATTAACTACATTAATTAGTTTGAGAGATACTGGAACAGTTCAAAATGTATTTGACTTCTGCATTGAAAACCAATTATCAATTCCTTCAAGAAGCTTACAACAATTTCTTGAAAAAGTAAAAATAGATGCTTCAACAATTTCAGAAGAAGATGAAAGAAAAAAAGCTGAAAAGAATTATTTATTTTATACCTCATTGATGGAAACAAAATATAGTGAGGTGATATCTGTCTTTAAACATATCCAAGAACAAACATCATATTCAACTAAGCATGGAACGAAAGGTGAAGAGTATAGAAATGTTTTAGTTGTAATTGATGACACAAGTTGGGCTTCTATGTATAATTTTGAAAAATTCTTTGATGACACTGATGATAAGGAACATAGAAAATTAAGAACTAAAAACCTGTTTTATGTTTCGTGTTCAAGGGCAAGAGAAAATTTAGTTGTACTAGCTCTTTCCCAAATGGGAGATTTAGCAATGAATAAAATAACTGAATGGTTTAGCGTTGAAAATGTAACAACTATGTAATAAGCACGAAAACCTAACAAAGAACTGTGGATAAAAACAAGTAAAAACTCATTAATTTTTCACTAACGTACTTCTATAAGTCTCATCATATATTAATCCTGATTTAGCAATTGCGAAGGCCTGTTTTAAAAGTTTATTACACACTGCTATTAAGGCTAGTTTTTTACTCTTTCCTTTGGCT
>NZ_JBXVVH010000037.1:0-9855 GCF_057219185.1 Lacinutrix sp. YIN62 | reverse complement strand
CTCAATTGAAAATGAGAAAATAATTTTTCTTGGTACTCTTTTTTACCTTGCATAACTAAAGTTAAGAAATAACTAAGCCGCTTTTAAATTCCTTTACTATCTTTATCAACAAACTTGTGCAACAGGCACACCGTATATAATTTATTGCTATTTTAGTGCTAAACCAAAGACCGTTGCAATTTTGTTACGTCTGATTTTCCTTCGGAAAATCCTCGCACACAAAACCGCAACTAATCTTATACAAACACGTTAGCAATAATTAACAAGAAACATCGTGACTAAAGAAAAACACCTTTACCGAATTTTATTTCTTTCTTCAATATTTCTATTGTTGATTAACGACTTTTACCTGAAATATGAATATCACAATTATCTGACTGGAAAATTGTCTGATTTTGCTGGACTCTTTGCTTTTCCATATTTTTTCAGTTGTTTATTCCCTAAAAGAATTAAGCCGATTTATATTTTAAGCGGAATTTTATTCGTGCTTTGGAAATCGGAATTTTCGCAACCTATTTTTGACTTTGCTCATTCTTACGGAATCGGAATTGACCGAACTGTCGATTATACAGACTTAATTTCCTTACTCATATTACCAATTTCATACAAATACTGGAAATCAGTCTTTAAGCAACTTCTTAAACCGAATATCATTTTTAAACCAATAATTATCGGAATGAGTTGTTTCTCATTCATAGCAACTACTTTACCGCATCATTACGAAAAGTTATCAATGAAATCTGACTTCTCAACCAATGTTAATTCAGAATATCAATCTGTAAGAAAAAAACTTAATTTGTATAAAGAAGGTCTCTTTGAAAGTGACAGTTATTGGATTGAACTTCCAAAAAGAAGTGCCCACATTACAACTTCAATAAAAGTGGATTCTATCAATGAAAAAGTCACGAAAATTGCTTTAGATAGCATATTAAGTTTTACTGTTCAGGGAAATGGATTTATTTTTAGTAGCGGAATAGACAATGATGATGTCGAATATATTAGAGGATTAAGTAAAAATGAAATCGAGGAACTTTTTTCAGTACAAATAAAAAAAGAATTTGAAAATAAATAACTATTGCTAACACCGGTAATCGTTGCACAAGCCTCTAAAAACATTCAAAAGCTCCTTTTACAGGGGCTTTTACTTTGTTAAAACCTATACTATTTAAATTTTAGGATGCCTATTATATTAGTTCTAACAGCTTTATTTGGGGCCTAAACAACCGTTTTACAAGACAAAACAAATACCCCATGGCTTTGGCATCCATTTTCACATTTTTTACAGTGAATTTTAAATATTTCTTCAAGTTGTAGGCAATTGCAGATAGATGCATGACTTTTCAACAAAGCCTTTTCCTGAAAAAACACCTAACTTTGACTACGATCCTAAATATAGGGTCCTTAAAGTAACTAAAAGTGGAGCTGTAAGATGGAAGTCTTATTATTGGGTATATGTATCGACTGCTTTAAAAGGAAAACATATCGCTATTGAAAACATAGGAAGCGGCATTTGGAAAGTATTTTATAGAAATGTATTTTTGGGTTTCTTTGATGAAAAGCAGCTTAGAAACAAACAACAATCTACAAGGTTAGAAACTAATTTAGTGTAAACCCTAATCTTTAACTTGTGTAAACTATGTCCCTTAACGAACATTTTACGAGCAACATACGAAAGACTAAAAATGGAATTTTATAAAAGGATTATTGAAATAGTTGATGCGAACCTGATTTATTGTCTGATTCCAATAGTTCTTATATTAATGGTTGTCGAACTAATTTTTAAAAACCGATTTGAAACGAAAAAAGCTCTGAATTTAATTTGTTGGACAATTATTATTTATACAATAATCACTTGGACTTTCTATCTAATTGGAATGGCAACAACTGAAAATCCGGATGAATATGCTTTTATTAACAGAGCAACTGGACCTTATGCTTGGGCATATTGGATAATGTTTTTAGGTGCTTTAATTTTACCTCTGACTTTATTTATAAGAAAATTAGCATCAAAGTTTTGGTATGTTTTATTAGTTGCATTCGGAATGAAAAGCGGAATGTATTTTGAGCGTTTTATAATTATACTTATTAGTTTTCATCGAGATTACGGTACTGAATATTGGAATACTGGACTAATGGAATCTGCTTCGTACGGAATTGGAATATTCTTTTTGCAAGGTTTAGTAATTGTAATGTTGACATTGGGAATATTTGAAATAATAAAAAGAAAAAAAACTGGGTACAACAAGGGTAATCGTTGCACAAGCCTCTAAAAACATTCAAAAGCTCCTTTTACAAGGGCTTTTACTTTGTTAAAACCTATACTATTTAAGTTTTAGGATGCCTATTATATTAGTTCTAACAGCTTTATTTGGGGCCTAAACCAGCGTTTTACAAGATAAAACAAATCCATGGCTTTGGCATCTACTTTTACATTTTTTACAATGAATTTTAAATATTTCTTCAAGTTGTAGGCAATTGCAGACAGATGCATGACTTTTTAACAAAGCCTTTTCCTGAAAAAACACCTAACTTTGACTACGATCCTAAATATAGGGTCCTTAAAGTAACTAAAAGTGGAGCTATAAGATGGAAGTCTTATTATTGGGTATATGTATCGGCTGCTTTAAAAGGAAAACATATCGCTATTGAAAACACAGGAAGCGGCATTTGGAAAGTATTTTATAGAAATGTATTTTTGGGTTTCTTTGATGAAAAGCAGCTTAGAAACAAACAACAATCTACAAGGTTAGAAACTAATTTAGTGTAAACCCTAATCTTTAACTTGTGTAAACTATGTCCCTTAACGAACATTACAAAGATGATTGAAAACAGACAATTAAAAGAATTAGTATTACCTATATTAATCCTTTTTTTAAGCCTTCAAAATTTATTAGAATATCTTACATTAACTAATCTATTCGGACTGTTAATCACAATCATTGGGTTAATTGGTGTAGCTATGTTTTTCTTAAAAAAAGGGAATCCAAATCTTTTTTTTAGAATCTGGGTCTTTTCTCAATTCCCAGCAATATATACTGAGAATTATATCATAAATAATGGAGCCAAATATATTACTGAAGAAACTCAAATTTTTAATATAGAGCAATTTTTTAGTTTTAAGATTAGTTGGGAGTTAGGTCTCTTTAATAACACAATTGTTTACATCGGATTATATCTAATTCCCTTTTTATACTTAGGTCTTTATAAAATGACCGTTGCTTCTCATTTTATTAATAAAAAAATAGAATTTAATCCAATTAAAGATGATACACAATTTCAAAATGAGTTTCCTATCAATGGTACAATATTGAAACGAGTAGAATTCAACAAAGAAAATGACTGGCTATTGGTGGAATGTGATGAAGAAATTAGAATCGACGATATAAAGTATACAAACATTCTAATTAAACCAAAGGATGAAAAAACTTTTAAACGGAAAAAGGGAATAATATCCTATCTGCGAGTTTCAAAAGAAAATATTGAAACACCCAACATAATTAAACATAAAGAAGATTATCCATTTTACGAATGGGTATCTATTAAAGTAAAATAAAAAAACTAATGGTAACAACAGTAATCGTTGCACAAGCCTCTAAAAACATTCAAAAGCTCCTTTTACAGGGGCTTTTACTTTGTTAAAACCAATACTATTTAAATTTTAGGATGCCTATTATATTCGTTCTACCAGCTTTATTTGGGGCCTAACCCAGCGTTTTACAAGACAAAACAAATCCATGGCTTTGGCATCTATTTTCGCATTTTTTACAGTGAATTTTAAATATTTCTTCAAGTTGTAGGCAATTGCAGACAGATGCATGACTTTTTAACAAAGCCTTTTCCTGAAAAAAACACCTAACTTTGACTACGATCCTAAATATAGGGTCCTTAAAGTAACTAAAAGTGGCGCTGTAAGATGGAAGTCTTATTATTGGGTATATGTATCGGCTGCTTTAAAAGGAAAACATATCGCTATTGAAAACATAGGAAGCGGCATTTGGAAAGTATTTTATAGAAATGTATTTTTGGGTTTCTTTGATGAAAAGCAGCTTAGAAACAAACAACAATCTACAAGGTTAGAAACTAATTTAGTGTAAACCCTAATCTTTAACTTGTGTAAACTATGTCCCTTAACGAACATTATACTAAAATTATGAAAAAAATTCTTTAATATTTTTTTTGACTTTTATGTCATTACTTTCTTATTCCCAATCTGATAAGGAGAACGGAATTACAATGAATTCCGATAGTTCCGATAATTCCGAAATTAGAGATATTTTGCAATTTGAAGGAATAGAATATTTGAAATTGAGTTTTAGCGGAAAAGAATTGGCTGATAAAAGTTATCATTTAACTGTTAAAGAAATTTGGAATGGAGAAATAAAGACTGACAGTACAATAATGGATAGTAAAACTATTCAATCTGAACAATTTCAAAAGATAAATGATACTGTTTTTAATCTAAAAATTATTTCTAAACTTACAACAGATAATAAACTCAAAATGACTTTTAAATTCCCAAGATTTTTTACTTCTCGAAAATTTGATGCGATTAAGTCTGATGATTACAGTTTGCGAAATGTTGCTGAAGTAAGCGGGACTGAAATAAAGTACGGAGAAAAATTTTATTTACTTGCTTACATTTTACCTTATGAAAAAGATGGAGCAAAATATTGGTGCGCTGTAGAAAGTAGCGGAAAGGATATAGAAATTTGGGGAAAAGAATTCGGAATTGAACATTATCTCGTATTTGAAATGATATTTGAATAAAAAAAAACGTTTTACAACAAAGTTTTATCAATAGTCTTATCATTATAAAAAGTTATGTAAAGATATTTGAGTTTTCTTATCACAATAAACTACATTTGTAAGGAAAATTCAATTTTCTTATCATAATGAACAGTTGCAAAATAGAAAAGCTTCCATTAAATATAGATCTTGAATCTAAATTAGTACTAAAAAAACTAAATTCCGCTCATAGAGCTTTGGCTGAGTTGAAGGGTATAGTTTCAAGTATTCCAAATGAAAATATTCTTATAAATACACTTGGTTTACAGGAAGCAAAGGACAGTTCTGAAATTGAGAACATTATAACAACACATGATGATCTTTATAAAGCTGGGTTAAACCTTGACGGGTTAAAATCACTAGATGCAAAAGAAGTTCAAAATTATATTACAGCACTTAAAACCGGTTATTCATTAGTCTCTAAAAATAATATTATTAGAATTAACGATATTATAAAAATCCAATCTGAATTAGAAAACAACAATGTAGGATTTAGAAAAGTTCCTGGTACAGCTCTTAAAAATGCAATAACTGGAGAGGTTGTTTATACTCCTCCTCAGGAATACGATCAAATAATAGAACTAATGTCTAATCTAGAAAACTTTATCAACGATAATGAAATTTCAGATTTAGACACAATAGTCAAGATGGCTATTATTCATTTTCAATTTGAAAGTATTCATCCATTCTATGACGGAAATGGAAGAACTGGTAGAATAATTAATGTTTTGTATTTAGTTATGAACAACCTACTTGATTTACCAATATTGTATTTAAGTAGTTATATAATAAAACATAAACCAAAATACTATTCATTATTACAAGAAGTTAGAACTGATGGAAACTGGGAAGAATGGTTACTATATATGATTGATGCTGTTGAAAAAACAGCAAAGGAAACAATTTTATTAATTAAAGAAATTCAAAAGTTGATGATGGAATATAAACACTTATTAAGAGACAATTATAAATTTTACAGTCAAGATTTATTAAACAACTTGTTCCAACATCCATATACTAAAATAGAGTTTATAGAGAAGGAATTAAACGTTTCTAGAATTACAGCAGCTAATTATTTAAATAAATTGGCAGATGATGGTTTATTGATAAAACAAAAAATGGGTACTGGAAACTATTATATTAATCATAAACTATATTCTCTACTTACTAAGTGAAAAGTACTACAGTTACACTTATCTTTAGACTATAAAACACCTTATACCGTGTATAAATTTACAGCTTAAAAACAAATTTTAACGGTAGCCGTATTTCAGAAAATCGAGAAATGAAACAATCTATAGTACATATTGCATTAGTTGTAAAAGATTATGACGAAGCAATCGAATTTTATACTGAAAAACTGAATTTTGAATTGGTTGAAGACATATATCAACCTGAACAAGATAAAAGATGGGTTGTTGTTGCACCTCCTAATTCGAATGGAACAACAGTTCTACTTGCAAGAGCTTCAAAACCTGAACAAGAAGAATTTATCGGAAATCAAACTGGAGGAAGAGTCTTTTTATTTTTGAATTCTGACGATTTTTGGCGTGACTATAATGAGATGACATCGAAAGGGATTGAATTTGTTAGAGAACCCAAAAATGCGGATTATGGAACAGTAGCTGTGTTTAAGGATTTATATGGAAACTTATGGGATTTACTAGAATTGAACTCTGACCATCCTATTGCGAAAAGAATGAAATGAATAAAAACTACCTACAACAAAGCACTGAGGTAAAAACCAAATAAAACGCAATTAATTACACCTCAAAACATTGCTATATTCATCGTTATAAGGCACCCCATTTTTAACAATAGAAAACGCTTGTTTTAGTAACTTATTACACACTGCTATTAAAGCCAGCTTTTTACTTTTGCCTTTAGCCACTATTCTATCGAAAAGGGCTTTACATGCCCGGTTATATTTACAGGCATTAAAAGAGCACATAAATAATAAAATTCTAAGTTTTGGGTTCCCCATTTTACTAATTCGTGGGCGCCCTTTTACACGACTTCCACTTTGTCTTATTATTGGGTATATGTATCGGCTGCTTTAAAAGGAAAACATATCGCTATTGAAAACATAGGAAGCGGCATTTGGAAAGTATTTTATAGAAACGTATTTTTGGGTTTCTTTGATGAAAAGCAGCTTAGAAACAAACAACAATCTACAAGGTTAGAAACTAATTTAGTGTAAACCCTAATCTTTAACTTGTGTAAACTATGTCCCTTAACGAACATATGAAAAATACGACAATGAAACATTTGACCAAATATTTAGGATTGATAATCCTACTGACAATTTTCGGATGTGCTCAAAATCCTGACAGTGCGAGTATGGAAATGGCTGACGAAGAAATTGTCGCACCGACAACAGAACAAAAAAACAGTGATTCTGTCGACAGAAAGCTAATAAAAGAAGGTAGTGTAGAGTTTGAAACTGACAATTTAAACTCGACTCGGAAAACCATTTTTGAAGCGGTCAATAAATACAAAGGTTACGTTTCTTCTGACCAAGAATTCAAGTCACCAGGACGAAAAAGTAACACCGTAATCATTCGTGTTCCAGCAGACAATTTTGACAATTTGCTTAGTGACGCAACTCAAGGAGTTGAAAAGTTTGAGAGTAAGGAAATTAACGTAAAGGATGTAACGGAAGAATTTCTTGACGTTCAGGCGAGACTGAAGACTAAAAAGGAACTCGAACAACGTTTCATTGACCTTCTTAAAGAAGCGAAGAACGTTACGGAAGTATTAGAAATTGAAAAACAAATTGGACAACTTCGGTCGGACATTGAATCTATCGAAGGACGATTAAAATACCTACAAGACAGAGTTTCATTCTCGACCTTAACAATGACATTTTATGAGAGCATTCCGAACGAAACAGAATTCGGACAGAAATTCAAAAATGGTTTCAGAAACGGTTGGGACAATTTGGTTTGGTTTTTTGTTGCGCTGACTAATATTTGGCCATTTATCTTAATTGGACTTGGACTGATAATCGGACTAAGAATTTACAGAAGAAAAAAATAAAATACTGTGGCTAACAAAGGTAATCGTTGCACAAGCCTCTAAAAACATTCAAAAGCTCCTTTTACAAGGGCTTTTACTTTGTTAAAACCAATACTATTTAAGTTTTAGGATGGCCTATTATATTAGTTCTAATAGCTTTATTTGGGGCCTAAACAAGCGTTTTACAAGACAAAACAAATACCCCATGGTTTTGGCATCTATTTTCACATTTTTTACAATGAAATTTAAAATACCACTCCGATCTATTTTGGGGCTAAACTAGGTCATGCAGATGCTTAGTTAATGTTTACTTCATGGATACTCCCTATTAAAGCCCTATTAAAGCCCTATATAGTTGCGGTTAATTGCGGTTAGTTAACCTTTTTAGCTAAAACCCCATGTTACACACATTTCACTTCACTTCTACGCACTTCGTAAAAAGAGTGTGCCATTACAATACATAAGAAACTTTTAAGAGATTATTTTAAGTAAAATATATTTAATCTTATCCAAATCACCCCACCAAACATAATTTAAAGAACACAACAGAGACAATATTTTTCTAATCACTTTGGCCATAAAAAGGCTAGATTAAAGCATATTATAAATGTAATCCCCCTTTTAACTTGCGGTAGAAATGGGGTGTCAGAATGCATTCACTCCATTAAAAATGAGAAACCAATTTTTATTGCTAGTCTTTTTTGCCTTGCACAACTAAAGTTAACAAATAACTAAGCCGCTTTTAAATTCCTTTTCTATCTTTAGCAACAAACTTGTGCAACAGGCAGATCAAATAAGGCCAATGCTTAATTCTATTTCGTTACAAAAATCTACATTTGTATAAAGACTCGTGTAAGGCACTGTCTTTATTTTAACCGTTAGCAATAATTAAAACAGACAATAAATGAGAAAAACACTATCAACATTAATCACAGGGTTTACTATTATTCTTTTAACAGGATGCAGTGCACTAACAGGAGAAGAAGTAGCAAGGCTCCCAATCAATCAAGTCAGTACAGACGATAACAACATAATCATTAAAGAAACAGCATTAAACCTAAAGAAAGATGAAGAAATAGCCATATGGTCTGATATGGATATCGAATACGAAGGAGATGTTGCATTACGATTTAAAATGGAAATTCTTAAAAATGGAGAAAACTTTGGTGGTCTAGAAATTGATCCAACCAATAAAAACATCACGATTGGAGAAGTAAAGACATCCCTAATGGGGAAAACGGATTGGAGTTTCTCAGGGAAAAATTCTGAAATTAAAATAGAAGAAGATGGTGAATATACCTTTAAAGGAATATTAGTCGCTTCCGAAAACCCAACTTTAAAAATAAACAAAGCAGAGATTGTACTGAAGAAGTAAATATAACTAACTTAAGCAGAATATAAAAAAATAGCGTTTTTTGAGCCTAAACGAAAGATAAATAGTTAAAAAAATGGCCAATTATAAACCGAAAAGTTAGGGTGTGAAAAAACGACTTTTTCATATATACGACCGTTCAAAATAGTACCTCGAATTTTAATTATAGAAAACAAAAACACTTTATATGGAAAACTATAAGACAGTGATCTTAGATGAAATTTGCTTTACTGAACGCGTTTACGATAGGATCAATAAGAAGCTGAATACTAAACTTTCAAAAAATGAAATTGAGAAAATGATTTATGAGATCATTGAAAAAACAAATAAAAATAACTTTCAAAAAAAAGGAAAGAATATTTACATTAGAAACAATAATGAAAATGTTAGACTGACAATTAATTCATCTACCAAAAGACTAATTACAGCAGATATTTTAAATAAAAATCAATATAATAATTAAAAAATAGAATGTTTCAAGAACCAAAAAACGATATAGATAATCACCATTTCTTTGTAATGCAAGGGAAGATTTAGGAAAAGTTTGTAATGCTCTAAAAGCTAAAGATTATGTTTGGATATGCAACAAAATTTTAGACTTTAAGTTGAATGACTATGCTGCCTGATTGTTGTTATACATATTTAATTCAAATTCATTAATAGTTTTATACCCTAAATAG
>NZ_JBXVVH010000036.1:0-10077 GCF_057219185.1 Lacinutrix sp. YIN62 | reverse complement strand
ATGAAAAGCAGCTTAGAAACAAACAACAATCTACAAGGTTAGAAACTAATTTAGTGTAAACCCTAATCTTTAACTTGTGTAAACTATGTCCCTTAACGAACATTTGAGAAACTATGAAAAAAACGATAATATTAATTGGAATAATTTTATTTATAGGTTGTAAAACTGAAAATAATAAATCTGAAAAACTCACTTCTGAAATACCCCAAGTGAATGACCAATTTCAGAATTTTATTGACCAATTTTCTGAAATTAAATTACCAATAAAAATTAAAGGTTGTGAAGATGATTTTCAACCATTAACTGAACTGAAAAAGGAAATAAGCTCACCTTACGAAAAGGAACCTTATTATGTTTTTGGAAAGATTCCTACAAATGGAGCTTATATTGCTACAATTACTCTTGGAGCAGCAGATTGTTTTTTACCAATATTGACAACTTATAAGCTAAATGGAGAAAGAATTGACTCAAAAACTATTGCAATTGGTGGTTGCGGACTAGGACCTTGTTTTGAGTGCGAGGAACTAGTAGAGATAGATGAAGATTTAAATATTTACATTGCGAATAATTTGAAGTATTACAAATGCGATGAAGATTATGAAGAGGTTAAAGGAACAAAAACGGAAGAAACAATTTATAAAACTGGAAAACTTACACAAAAAGGAAAAATCGAATTGACCAGCGAACTGAAAAAATAAAAACGACACCACAACAACACCTAAACTGCATTAAAACGCAGCTTAGCCAAACCGTTAGCTGCAAGCTGAAGCCAACCGCACAGTCAAGCACATTTCATTTTTTTCGTACCTCAAAAAATAAAAAGAGCTTGCCTTTTGCCAACGCTCACAAACCTATTCTGATTTTCAAACCGACAATAACTTAGATTGTCCCAAAAAAAGATATTATTCGGGACAATATAACTTTGTATAGTCCCATTTTTTTACTATTTTTGGGACAATGTTAGATTTGAAAGCCATAAAAAAGAAAATTGATATTGGAGATATTTTCTTTATTTCAGACTTTACCGAATTAGGTAATTACGAGGCTGTGCGTAAATCTTTGCAACGCCTAACTAAAGACAACAGTATAAAACGTATCGCAAAAGGAATCTACTTCTTACCTAAAAAACATAAAACTCTAGGCATCATCTATCCTCACGCAGAACAAATTGCCAAGGCTATTGCAAAACGTGATAAAGCTAGAATAATAGCTACTGGCACAACAGCTCTAAACCTGTTAGGTCTATCAACACAAATCCCATTGAAAGTAGTGTTCTTAACAGATGGTTCTGCAAGAAAAATAAAAGCGGGAAACCAAACGATTCAGTTTAAAAAAACGAACCCAAAAAATTTGAGTATTGAACACCGATTATCAAACCTTATAATTCAAGCTCTAAAAGAAATTGGAGTGGAAAATGTTACAGAAAAACAGTTAGATAAAATACAGCACATCATTGAAGAAAGTGAGGAAAGAGAAATCATCTATCAAAACTTAAAAAATGCACCTGTTTGGATTCAAAAAAAAATAAACAATAAATGAATAACTGGCTAACATTATCAAAAGAAGAGCAAATAGAGTTGTTCACTCAAATAGGTGTAAAAACAAATCTACCACCACAAGCAGTTGAAAAAGATGCTTGGGTAACACTAATACTACGAATGATTTTCACTTCCGAGGTAGCAAATCATTTAATATTCAAAGGTGGAACTTCGTTAAGTAAAGCTTTTAATCTAATAGAACGGTTTTCGGAAGATATTGATTTAGGTATTGACCGCAAATACTTAGGCTTTGATGGTCATTTATCAAAAGGACAAATTCGTAAATTAAGAAGAGCTTGCCACACCTTTGTTACTAATGAGTTATATGAATTACTTCAAAAACAGCTTACAGCATACGGTGTTGATGCTAGTTTATATGAAATGGTTGTTGAAAACACACAAGTATCCGACCAAGACCCAGAAACAATTAAAGTTAACTACCAATCGCTATTTGAAGATGTATCCTATCTTCCAAAAAGAGTGCTAATAGAAGTTAGTGCAAGGTCTTTAATAGAACCAAATGAAGAAATTACCATTGAGTCAATGATTGATGAGCAATATCCTGAAACAGATTTTTCAGAAGAAAAATTTACGGTAAACGCAACCAGTCCTCAAAAAACATTTTTAGAGAAATTAATTCTATTACACGAAGAATTTCAGAAGCCAAAAGAAAAAATGCGACATCTACGAATGTCGAGACATCTTTACGATATAGGACAAATACTAAATTCAGATTACGGTGTAAAGGCTTTGAAAAACACAACGCTGTTTGAAAGTATTATTGCTCATAGAAGCGTATTAACGCCTATGAAAACAACAGACTATAATGGTTTGACCTTAAAAAATCTTAACATCATTCCACCAGACGATTTACTTGAAAATTACAAATCTGATTATAAGGAAATGCAGGATAGTATGATACACGGTGAATCACTTGATTTTGATACACTACTTAAAAATATAATAAACGAATTAAAATAAATGTCAGACGAACAAAAACAAATACTACAGAATAGCCTTTGGGCAATAGCCAACTTGCTAAGAGGAAAAATGAATCCTGACGATTATAGAGATTATATTTTAGGATTTATCTTCTTTAAATACCTTTCTGAAAAGCAAAATATATACGTTACAGAATTATTACAAGGCGAAGACGAAACCGACTTTAAAAAAGTAACTGATACAGAAACTTTAGAAGCTTTACGCGAAGAATGTATTATAAAATTAGGCTATTTTTTAGAACCAAAAGAGCTTTTTGAAACCATTGCCGAAAAAGGAAGTCGCAAAATAGAAGGTAAAAGCGAATTTATCCTAGATGATTTACAGGCAGTTTTAAATCATATTGAACAAAGTACAATGGGCGAAGACTCAGAAGAAGACTTTGCTGCTCTGTTTGAAGATTTAGATTTAACTTCAACCAAATTAGGGAGAACCGTAAGTGCAAGAAATGAAATCATTGTAGATATCATTAAAGAATTACATAAAATTGATTTTAAATTAGAAGATTTAGAATCAGATGTTTTGGGTGATGCTTACGAATACTTAATCGGAAATTTCGCAGCACTTTCTGGAAAATCTAAAGGAGAATTTTATACACCACAACAAGTATCTAAAATACTAGCGAAAATTGTTACTCTAGGCAAGACTAAAATAAAATCTGTTTACGACCCAACCTGTGGTTCGGGTTCGCTTTTGTTACGTGTAAAGCGAGAAGCAGATGTAAGTGAGTTTTACGGTCAAGAATTAAACCGTACTACTTACAATTTGGCACGTATGAATATGATTTTGCACGATATTCATTACAGAAAATTTGACATTAAAAACGAAGACACCATTGAAAATCCTCAACATCTAGACAAAAGGTTTGAAGCTGTTGTTGCAAATCCACCGTTTTCGACACATTGGAAAGGAAAAGACAATCCTCTCAACAGCACAGATGAACGCTTTTCTCAATTTGGGAGACTTGCACCTAAAACTAAGGCCGATTATGCTTTTGTACAGCATATGTTTTATCAACTAGCAGATAATGGGACTATGGCAGTTGTTTTACCACACGGTGTTTTATTTAGAGGGGCTGCCGAAGCAACAATTCGTAAATACTTTATAAACGAGAAAAACGCCTTAGATGCTGTAATTGGTTTACCTGCTAATATTTTTTACGGGACTTCTATTCCAACTTGTATTTTGGTGCTCAAAAAATGTAGGAAAGCAGACGATAATATTGTCTTTATTGATGCAAGTGGCGATGACTATTTTATTAAAGGAGTTAACCAAAATGAACTACGAGATAAAGATGTAGAGAAAATTGTAAACACATATTCAAAAAGAATTACAGAGGATAAGTACAGCAATGTTGTAACATTAAAAGAAATTGAAAAAAATGACTACAATCTAAACATCGCTAGATATATTGACACTTTTGAAGATGATGAACCAATCGACATTCAAGCCTTAGCCACTGAATTAAAAGCTATTGACAAACAAATAGCACCACTTAATGCAGAAATCAAAGCTTTTTGTGATGAACTAAATATCCCAACACCATTTTAGTATGTCATTACAAAAAAACAAACCAATACTACGTTTTCCAGAATTTACTTCTGCTTGGGAAGAAAAGAAAATCTCTGAGATTTTTGAAAGAGTTGTAAACCCAGTTGATGTAGATAAAAAAGAGACCTATCAAGAATTAGGGATTCGTTCTCACGGTAAAGGTATATTTCATAAAGAACCAAAACTTGGTGCTAAGATTGGAAATAAACGCGTGTTTTGGGTTAAAGAAAACACCTTTATAGTAAACATTGTATTTGCTTGGGAACAAGCTGTAGCAAAAACTACAGAAAAGGAAGTTGGTTTAATCGCTTCCCATAGATTCCCGATGTATGACCCAATTGAAAATGTTTTAGACCTTGATTTTATTTTATCATTTTTTCTGCGTAAAAAGGGAAAACATATTTTAAAATTAGCTTCACCAGGAGGAGCTGGAAGAAATAAAACCTTAGGTCAAAAAGTATTTTCAGAGACTGAAATTATTATACCAAAAATTAAAGAGCAAATTAAAATATCAAGTTTCTTAAAACTAAACGATGATAGATTAGATATACTACAAAAGAAAAAAGAGATACTGGAAGCCTATAAAGAAGGTATTATGCGAAAAATATTTAGTCAAGAGATTCGATTTAAAGATGAAAATGGAAATGATTTTACTGATTGGGAAGAAAAGAAATTAGGTAACATTGGACATACATATAATGGTTTAACCGGAAAAACTAAAATCGATTTTGGCGAAGGAAAGCGCTATATCCAATATAAGCAGATTTTTGACGATGCGAAGGTTGACGTTTCAAGGTGTGCTTTAGTAAAAATTGATGAAGATGACTCACAAAACAAGGCTCAATACGGAGATGTATTTTTTACTACATCCTCAGAAACTGTAAATGACATAGGTATGTCTTCTGTTCTTCTTGATAAAAATGAAGATATTTATTTAAATAGTTTTTGTTTTGGCTATAGACCTAATTCTCTAGAAACACTAGTCCCTGAATTTTCGCAATATCTTTTTAGAAATTCAATTGTGCGCAAACAACTTATAAAATTAGGTCAAGGAAGTACACGATTTAATATGTCTAAAAGAGAATTTATGAAATTTTCATTTCTTATTCCTGAGAGAAAAGAGCAAATTAAAATCGCTGAATTTCTTTCAAAAATTGACCAGTCAATCAAAAGCCTTTCAGACCAATTAACAAAATCAAAAAAGTTCAAAAAAGGCCTACTTCAAAAAATGTTTGTGTAATATGGATTTAACGGCAATAAATAATGAAATACAAGAAGAGTTTGAATCTTATTTAGCGAGCTTCTTAGACCATAAAAAATACTATTATTGGACGCTAGACTATTTTGAATCTGTAGGTGGTTTATCGTTTCAACATTACTTTTTAAATGATGATGTAAAAAAAGAGATTAACACAAAAGGAGAAACCTACTTTACGGAGCCTAAAATTAATTTAAGCATCAATAGTAATTCCCATAGAAACGATTTAACCATAAAAAACATTACTACACTTTTTGAAGACCATAAAGAAGATGGTCAAACAAAAAGATACGAATACATTAAAGAATTCATCCTTTGGAAACTACTAACGCAACTCAATAAAAAAGACCCACACCATAAAATTGAACTACAGAAGAACAATTTTCTATATACCTATTTACAATATCTCATAAATAATCAAGCGCCAAGAAAAAGGTCTGATTTTATTGCTTACGCAAAAGCAGAACAAGGACACGATTTGTTTATTCAATTAGCAGATTTAGTAAAGGAAAACAAAAATCCCAATCAAGAACTACAATCTAGAGTTGAAAAACTTTTTATATCAAAAGAATATGAAGAGAAGATTCATTTTGTGTTTTCAAAAGTAGGAAAAGAAGATAAGGAAGAATTGAGAGAGTTATTAGATGTTTTAAGCAAGGGAAGTGTAAACAACTATTACAGAGGTCAAGCAGATGCAACGTGGTATCTAGACTCTAGCCTTACAAGGGAAGAGAAATATGTAGAAAATGAAGCAAGAATGTATTATGATATTCTCTCGCTTAAACCAGAAGCGTTTGCAAATGATTATAGTATTTATGACCGCTTAATTACAATGCAGCATTTTGGAATGCCAACAAGGCTATTAGATATTACTCGCAATCCTTTAGTATCCATCTTCTTTGCTTGTAATAATCTAGACCGAGCAAATGCAGATGGTCTGGTCTATTCCTTTGTACCAGATTCTGAAAATTTCCTGAATTTTGATGATGAACGTTTAAAATGTATTACAAACAATGTTGTAAGTAAAGATGAAGATTACAAGAATAACACTTGCAATCTTACTCAAACTCAAAAAGAGGAATGTTTTGAACAAAATTGGTTTGTACAAGGAATTGCAAAAAATCAAAGAATCAACAATCAAAGTGGTGATTTTATTTTTGTAAGTAGTGAAGCTTCAAGAAAAAGTTTAGACAGTCTACCTACGAAGATTATCATTATTGATGCAAATTCAAAGAAAGTCTTACTTGAACAATTGGAGTCTTTAAATATTCATAGTGGTTCGGTGTATCCAGACCTTAGTCATATGAGTAGTTATATAAGAGAACGTTATAAAGACGATAGTTACATTGCAAGTATTTCGCATAGACCAATTCCTGTTTACATAGATTCTAAAACTATAAATGAAAGACCAAAAGATAGCACACCTAAAATACTCAGTAGCAAATTTGACGAAACCACTTTTTGGACAGATGATAGGAATAAGTTACTTACTGCTTTCGCGAAAGCGGAAAAACTTAAAATAAGTGAACTAAAAAAAGTAATCAGCACCTATTTATACGATGAAAAACCACCTTTACCAGATAGTGTTATTTCAACCTTAAAAAGTAAACCTAGTTTAAAAAATCGCAGAACTATTGCAGAAGAAACCACAAACAAAATAGTTGAATTTGCAAAATCTTTAAATAACGAATCAAACTAATGACCATACAACCAGAACAAATATTAGAAAACAATTTGGTGAGTCAATTAGCACAATTGGGTTATGAAAAAGTGATTATTAAAGATGAAGCAGATTTATTAATTAATCTAAAAGTTCAATTAGAAAAACATAATAAAATTGCATTATCCGATAATGATTTTAAGCAAGTTTTAAATTACATAAATAAAGGTTCAATATTTCAAAGAGCAAAATTATTACGTGATAGAGTTCCTTTTACAAACAATAAAGGCGAAAACAAAACCATAGAACTTATAAACCAATTACATTGGTGTAAAAATGAATTTCAAGTTACTCAACAAGTAACTATGGAAGGAAAATACAAAAACCGTTACGATGTAACCATCTTGATAAACGGTTTGCCTTTGGTTCAAATAGAACTAAAACGTAGAGGATTAGAATTGAAAGAAGCTTTCAACCAAATTAACCGTTATGAGCGTCATAGTTTTGGTGCAGGAGCTGGATTATTTCAATTTGTACAAATATTTGTTATTAGCAATGGTGTAAACACAAAATACTACGCTAACAGCCCAATAAAAGCACGAAGTTTTAAACAAACCTTTTATTGGAGCGATACCAAAAATAAACTCGTTACCCAACTTTCAAAATTTACAGATATATTTTTAGAGCCTTGCCACATCTCTAAAATGATTACGAGATATGTTGTGCAAAACGAATCTGCTAAAATTTTAATGGTACTTCGTCCTTATCAATATTTTGCAGTAGAATCTATTATTGAACGCGTTAAAAACACTACCAAAAATGGATTTATTTGGCACACTACAGGTTCAGGTAAAACCTTAACCAGTTTTAAAGCAAGTCAAATCTTAACCAATATGCCAAAAGTGCATAAGGTGATTTTTGTGGTTGACAGAAAAGATTTGGATTACCAAACTACAAAAGAGTTTAATAGTTTTAGCAAGGGTAGTATTGATGGCACAAATAACACTAAAGCTTTAGTAAAACAATTGTCTGGCGATAATAAATTGATTGTAACCACAATTCAAAAACTGAATACTGCCATTAGTAAAATGAAGTATTTAAATCAAATGGAAGTCTTAAAAGACAAACGTGTGGTTTTTATTTTTGATGAATGCCACAGAAGTCAGTTTGGAAAAACTCACGAGGACATTAAGAACTTTTTTAAAAAAAGTCAGATGTTTGGCTTTACAGGAACACCAATATTTAAAGATAATGCAGGAACTAACGAATTTGGAAAACGAACAACGGCGATGTTGTTTGGTGGCGAAAAAGCATTACACAAATATGTCATCACAGATGCCATACGTGATGAAAACGTGCTAAAGTTTTCAATTGAATACATTAATACATTCAAAAAGAAAGAACACATTTTGGACATTGATGTTGAAGCTATTGACGAAAAAGAAGTAATGGAAGCACCTGAGCGTTTAGATGCCATTACAGAATACATAATTGCCAACCACAATAGAAAAACACATAGCAAGGAGTTTACTGCTATTATGTGTGTAAGTAATGTTGAAACGCTAATTAAGTATTATCAACTATTTAAAGCAAAATACCACAATTTAAAAGTAGCGACAATCTTTTCATACCAAGCAAACGAAGAAGATAAAGACGCTTTAGGTTTCACAACTTCCGATTTTGATGAAGTAGATTTAAACGAAGTAGCGGAACCAAAGCCAACATATAATTCTAAGCATACAAGAGAACATTTAGATAGTTTTATTGCAGATTACAACAAAACCTTTGGCACAAATTATTCTACAAAAGACACGCAAAGTTATTATAACTATTACAACGATATTGCCAAAAGAGTAAAGCACAAACAAGTCGATATTTTATTGGTAGTCAATATGTTTTTAACTGGTTTTGATAGCAAAACGTTAAACACCATTTATGTAGATAAAAACTTAAAATATCACGGTTTAATTCAAGCGTTTTCACGAACAAATAGAATCTTAAACGAATTAAAATCTCAAGGAAATGTAGTTTGTTTTAGAAATTTAAAACAGCATACAGATGATGCAATCGCTTTGTTCTCAAACATAGAATCTAAGGATGAAATAATTATTGAACCTTATGAAGATTATGTAAAAAAGATGAATGAAGCATTTATACAGTTACTGCAAATAGCGCCAACTGTTGATAGTGTGCACGATTTAAAAGATGAAGAAGATGAACTTGCTTTTGCTAAAGCCTTTAGAGAGTTAATGCGAACATTGAATGTTTTAAAAACCTTTACAGAATTTACTTTTGATGATTTAAGTATAAATGAACAAACTTTTGAAGATTATAAAACACAATATTTAGATTTAAGAGATAAGGTAAAACGAGAAAATGCAAAGGAAAAAGTATCGATTCTAAACGATATTGATTTTGAATTAGAACTAATTCATAGAGACGAGATTAATGTTGCCTACATTTTAAAATTACTGGCAAACCTCAAAAACTCAGTATCTGGAGAAGATAAAGAAAAGCAACTGAAAAACATAATGGATATTGTGGCTGGAGACATACAGCTTAGAAGTAAACGAGAATTAATAGAAAAGTTCATTAATGAGCATTTACCAATCATTGAGGATTCTGAAGATATTCCAGATGAGTTTGTTCAGTTTATTACAGCTGAAAAATTACAAGCTATAAAGTCATTAAGTAAAGAAGAAAACTTGGATTCTGATAAACTCGAAAAAGTAATTGGCGATTATATGTTTACGGAGAAAATTCCTTTACGTGATGATATTATTGGAACAATGAATACGCGTCCAAGTCTGAAAGAAAGAAAAACGAAAGCGGAACGAATTACGAATAAGATACTGGAATTTGTGGAGACATTTATTAGCGGAATTATGACGGATTAGCCAACGCTGAAAGCCATACACATTTCCAGTCGCACCATCCAAGCTAAACCCAAACTGTAAAAGAGTATGTGACACTATCCTAAAAAGTGTGTAAGTTCAAAATTTCAGGGTTAGGTTATTTATATCCTAATCCTGTTTTCAAATATAGCTAAAAATTGGTTTAGTATAAGTCCC
>NZ_JBXVVH010000035.1:0-13291 GCF_057219185.1 Lacinutrix sp. YIN62 | reverse complement strand
ATCTTCTGGTTTCATAAATGTGTTAAAGTTAATAAATAAAAAAATCTCGAGGGTGAATTAAACCCCGAGATTTTTAAACTTACACAGTTTATGAGATACTGCCTTCTTTGAGAAGCTTTATAAATCTTCCATTTAATTTTTTTTCCGCTTCAGTAAGATTATATATATTATTAGAACCTAAGCCGTCTGTTTTAAGAAATTGACAATCAAAAGCATTTCCATTAGAATGCGCTCCTGTTGAGCTATGCCCTAAATTTTTAGATGGATTATATGCGCTACAATCTCCTAAATATATTTTTTGTTTAGGATATTCTTTAACTAATTTGTATACAGCATCAGAAAATGCTTTTGCTTTTTCAGGTAACATCCAATCATCACCATATTTAGCTCTCTTTGATTTAGTTCCATCCTTTTTTGTATATGAGTAACTGTCTTCTATCCCACTATTAATAATATATGGATTACCTAATTTTGTAACTTGAACTAACCCAAATTCATTCGTAACAGTATTATCTATAGAAACAGGTGTACATTCATTAACTTTAAAAACGTCAATTCCTTTTTCTAAAAATCGTTTAACATCTTTCCAGCCTGCAGTACCACCATTTATTTTTCTACGTACTCGTTTAACATTCTGATCTGTTAGTTCTTTTACTTGATCTGCAGTTTGCCAAACAGCATTCTTTTCCCAATAAGCTATAGCACTTAAAACAGCATATTTAGCCTCTTTTACTTTATCAGGGTTCATTTCTAAATCAATATATTCTTTTGGAAATATATTTTTTAAAAATATTGCTGCTTTTTTGTAATTTCCTCTTCCTGTTAATTGTTTTAAACCACGGCCTCTAAATTTATACCCATCTCCGCTCGCTTCATTTCCATTCCCATTTCCAAAACCATTTTCTTTAGCGTATAAATAGTTAAGTAATTTTTTTTGAGGCCTCTCTTTACTATATGTTTCTAAGTTTCCTGAAGCTTTTAAATTTACAGCTCTATTATCAAACAAACTTTGTTTGATATTTTTAACTGCATAAGGGTGTACATCAGTTTCTACCATCCAATCGGGATGTATGCCTAATGTTTCAGCTCCTACTTGAGCAAAAAAATGAGCTTTTCTTAAACAAGTATTTAAGTGTAACGGTTTTCCTTCGTTCTTTCTCTGTTTCACATATTTATTGATATTTGCTATTATTTCTTCTCTAAAAGTTTTGTGTTTACTTAATACACCAAAAATATCTTCTATATGCTTTAATGTTATTTCTTCTTCGCATTTTGAACACTTGTCTCCCTCTTTTTTCTCAAATTTCAACTCCTCACCAAGAACTACAACGTTTTTATTTTCAGTAGTTTCATCTAGTTCTAGAGTTTTTACAACTTTAAGCATTAGGGATATTTTAATTTGCTTATAAAAAATCTAAAAGGAACAATTATAAAAATAACTGTTCCTTTTTTAATATAATTTGTTAAATATTCACTATAAAATAAGATATACTTACTATTTAAAAACCAAGTATTTATTTTACTTTTACGATTTCTCCTTCTTTTGTTATTGAATATATAATTCGTTCTATTAGTTTTTTATTATTGAATATCTTTTCTTTTTTCCTCTCTATTTTATAGTTCTTAGAAATTGAAAATGTAGTAGAGATTGATCCTATTGCATTGTTTTCTTCAATTTCTTCATTTGAATATAATAATAGTTTATCTTTCAGAACAAAGTTACTATCTAATGTAATTAAATATAATTCAGATTGTCCTGAATCATGATAGCCAGAAATAAGTAATAGCTTTATTTCTTGAAATGATGGTAATTTAGCATATTCAAAATTTGATAAATATTTTAAAAAATCAACTTTTGAATTCTCAATCTTTCTGAAGTTTTTCATTTCCATAATATTATCAAAAGAGTAGTTGTACGGCAAATCTATTAACTCACATCGATTATATATATTCTTGTAATTTATATTTTTAACCGTTACTTTAGGAGGTGGGTTTAAAAATGATTTTTTTTCAAAAATATGGTAATAAACACCATATTCTCGAATTAAAAATTTATCTCCAAAATCGAATAATTTATTTAATGGTGGAGGGCAATCTAAATTATAAAAACCTTTAAACTTCTCAATTTCTATACCTAATTCATCCTGTAAAAACATTTTTATCTTTTTTCTATCTTCATCACTATCACTGATATTATAATCTAAAGTCTCTTTTATTAAATTACCTTTTGCTAAACAAGTAGGAGAAATAGTATCCATTACAGAATAAAAAACACTATCATTTCGTATTATTATAAATTCTTTGTTAACTCCTATTATTGGAGCTACTTCATTTTTAGGATTAAGTGCAAATTGTTTTGATTTACTTAGATACCATACACCTTCTCGTTTTTCTTGACTAGTACAGGAATATATAAATAAACTAATAAATAAATAAGTAAATATTTTTTTGAAGACTTTAATCATAATTACTGGTTATATAAATTTTTAGTTATTTCAATTATTACATTTCTTTAAAATTAAGGGTTTGGTGTAATTACTAGTAAATACATAACTTTTTGACTCTCGTTTTTTTGTTTTTATATTGTAAAATCCTTTCCAAGTAAATTCCAATTCATTATTATTTTTCAAATGAATATTCGCTATAATACTATCTTTTGAAAAATTGTACCAACTTAAATTTGTATTACCTCGAGTAAGCCCTGTTAGCATATCGTATTTTAAATTGTATAGTTTTTCTTGTTTTAAATCTTTAGTTACTTTAGCTGTAATTCTTGCTCTTTCATTATCTGAAAATATAAAGTTAACATAAAATTCAGAAATTGGACTTAGCCCTGTTATCCCTTGAAAATCTTTTGTGCAATCAGATTTCCATGTTGCGTTAAGCATTTTTATTTCTTTACTGGTTAATGTTTTGCAATCTTCTTCTCCAAAACAATCTATACAAGTAGGTTTAGGAAGGTTTTTGAGCTTGTTAGCATCAATTACGTAATATGTAAAATCATCCTCGATTACATTATTATTATTAACATACTCCCATTTTAATATCTCTTCATTTATAGTCGTTATTTTATAATAAAAGTTTTTTTCTGTAAAATACATTTTGTAACCTTCATCAATTATTTCTATTTTTTCTATGAATAAATACTCTTTCTCCATTAAATCTATCGATAAGTCATTGTCTTTAGTAACTATTTTCGTAAAATAAGTTTCTTCTCCACAAGGATAGTAAAACTTATTTTCTTTATTGAAAATAGATATAAAAGTTTTATTCTTTAGTTTTTTTGGAAGCTCTATTATTGAAGAACTACAAGAATTATAAATAAATAAATAAATAAATAAATAATTAAATAAATAAATCGCATTGTCATTTGTTTTCTCTTATTTGTAATACAGTATATTTTCTTTTCGGTTTATACGCAGTAGTCCCTTGTAATATGTGGTTTTTCTTTATAAATAACCTATTTTCACTACTCATTCCTTTGCTTTTAGATTTAGTTCCTACTTCATAAAATTGATAATATTGTTTCCCTTGGTCACAACCTCTACCTATTATTACTACAAAATGATCTGTTGATTCATCATTATTAAAACCACCTCTATATTTATAAGTATGATCAACCCCTACCAAAACAGGTCTTTTGTTTTTAAGTTCTTTATTTATATAATCAATTCCTTGTTTTGCAATTGATGAATTAAATTTTATTTGCTCATTTTCTTCTATACCTATTTGATATAAAGCATCTCCTTTATTGTTTTTAGAATAATCTAATCCTCCTCCAGACAATCCATAATTACTTAAAATATCTTTACATGCTTTCCAACAAGCTACATTCTGTTGTTTCTTAGAACCATATTTATTATCGAATTGTGTTTGCCATTTATTCTCATTTGAAAGGCTCATGTGCCCCTCACAATGTTTACACGTTTCTATACTTTCTATATCTTCTAATTTTTCTCTACAACAACCTTTACCAAAAACTTTTTTTAAAAAGCCCTTCTCAATATGTAGTGTTGTTTTTTTGTTTAACTCTTCCTCTAAATATTTTTTATATTCATCAACGATTTTTTTCAAAGACTCTTCTCGTTGTCCATAACCAGAATTAGGTAAACTAGCCCATTCTTTTCTACATTTATAAATTGCATCTTCAATTTTTCCATCTTTAATTAAATTGAAGGCTCCTTTTCTTTATAATTATAAGATATGCACAATATAAGTCTTGACTTCTTTTAGAAAAATCATTAAGTTTTTGAGTCTTTCGCCAGTTTACAAAAGGCAAATCATTCCAATTCGTTTTTGTAATTTGATATGCGCCTGCGGCGGTTGAATTATATTTACTTATATAAATTTTTGGATGGTTACTCGTATCTTTTCCGTGATCTGAAAAAGAACTACCTCCAACAATACGTTTATAACCACCTTCATCAGAAGTTCCTTCACCTATTCTTATCATCCTCATAAAAGCTCTTAAGCGTGCTTCACATTCGCATACTTTTTCTTCGCTTTTATTCTGTTCCAAGTTTAACTCCTCACCAAGAACTACAGCGTTGTTGGTTTCTGTAATTTCATCTAGCTCTAGAGTTTTTGCAACTTTAAGCATTAGTGCTCTTATTCGGTTGCTATTTTTTTTATTTTCTTCTTCAGTTTTATTAGGATTGGCTATATAGTAAGCTCTAAGGAATGATGTATACTATTTACATTTAATTAATTTAATATTTCTGATTTTCTCTGTCATTATTTGAAAATCAGAATTTTCTTTCCATACCCTTTTTTTAATTGAAATATCATAAAATCCAAGCCAATTAAATATTAAATAATTAGATTTTTCATCATAATTAAATTTAGCTATTAAACTATCTTTTGAAAAACTATCCCAATTTAAACGCATACCACCTGCACCTAAATCTTTAGGAGAGTTTAAATATAAATTATATATAGAGTCGTTCTGTTTTTTTGCTAAAGCATTGATATATATCTGATTTGAATTAACCTCTATAAAAATATTTTCATTATTTATGTTTAAACTTCCACTTCCTTCATCACAATATATTCTCCAAGTTCCATTTATATTTTTTAATACTGAAAAATTCTCTAATAAAATGTTTTCATATTTATTTTGAAAGTTGAATAAATCATCATTTAATATAGCTGAAATTAAAAACGAATCTCCTGACTTTTCTAATAGCAAATCTATTTCTGTTCTTTTTTCATTTTGAAATCCAAACAATATAAAACTGACCTTAAATTGATTTTTATCTTTTAATGGAATAATTTTGATTGATTCTTTTATAGATTCACTATCATAATCTTGTCCTTGTATAAAAGGATCATAATCTAATATTAAATTAGTTTCAGTACTTAAACTATCTATTTTTTTTAATATACGTTTAGAAACATATTTATTTCTCCATTTATAATTAGTCGAATTTGATTCTGAACCATAAAATGTTAAGTAAAACTCTCTAATGATTTCTATTTGTTTGCTATAGGTATGCTCTTGTAAGTTATTAATACTATTATCTTGATTCTGATTCTGAGAATGTTGTTTGCAACTGATTATTAGAGAAAGTATTGTGTATAAAATTATTCTTTTCATAAAAATTGTATTTATTGCCATCTAAAAACATGATAATCTTTACCATTATAATCAGAATGAACTATTATATTTATTTGTTTAAAATCTGAAACCCATTGATTTCCAGTCCACATTGCAATATGTCCCCACTTACGCCCACCTGTTTTGTCAAAAACTACGATATCTCCTTTTTCAAAACTAGTGATTTTCCCTAAATTTGTGAAGCCTATTTTAGGCATCGCGTGTATGTATTGATAAGCATGCCCAAAACTACCTTCGATCCCACCAGCATTTATGGCTTTCCTGGTATATAGAGCACATTTGCCTTTTGATTTTGACTCAGCATTAGCAATTATATAATTTACCGCAGCATTTATATCATATCCTTCTTTTGCTTTTTTAACTTTTCTTCCGCATTTACACTTAATTCCAAACTTCTTTAAAAAGCCTTTGTGTAAATACAAATCGCTCTTTTCGGCTAGTTCTTCCTTTAAATATTTATCATACAATACCAAAGCTTCTTTCATTGTCTTGTTTGGCTGTCCATATCTTCCTGGAGGTAGACTAGCCCATTCGTAACTACCATATCTCTCAGTAGCTTCTTGTATCTTACCCTCAATAATCATTTTTAACATTCCTTTTCGTTTATGTTTAAAAAGAATGATACAAAATAAATCTTGACTTAATGGAGTGAAATCTTTTATTCCATATATTTTTCGTTGAATTTTCATACTGGTATCATTCCAGGTATATCCCATAACTTGATAAGCACCAGCAGCAGAACTATATACTTTTTCACCATTCTTTTTTGTATACCAATATATTTTTGTCTGTGGATGATCAGACATATTCTTATTATAAGGAGGTTCTGTGAAATTATTATGTCCGAATAGTTTGGTATACCCTATTTCTCCTGCTGTACCTTCACCCTCTCGTAACATCCTCATAAAAGCTCTTAAGCGTGCTTCACATTCGCATACTTTTTCTTCGCTTTTATTCTGTTCCAAGTTCAACTCCTCACCAAGAACTACAGCGTTGTTGGTTTCTGTAATTTCATCTAGCTCTAGAGTTTTTGCAACTTTAAGCATTAGTGCTCTTATTCGGTTGCTATTTTTTTTATTTTCTTCTTCAGTTTTATTAGGATTGGCTATATAATAGGCTCTAGGAAATTCTACTCCTTTATAACTCAAATAAAAATAACGCGGTTGTTTAGGCAGTCCTTTATGATCATCCTCCCATGTTTTAGGTATGCTAAAAGAAGTCTGACCATTGCCTTCATTATCGATTTTTAATTTTATGGTTTCGCTAAATTTAGGGTCTATTGACCAGTTAATATCTTCATAGATGTTAAACTCCAATGTTTCATCTATATAATTGCGAGCAGCTACTTTTATGGTAACCGTATCTCCGTATTTTACAATACCTGTATGCAATTTGTTATCTGCTTCGTATATTTTTAGGCTGGTTATTTTTTTAGAGCTGTTTACATCAAGATAATGTGGTTTGCCTTTTGGTATTAACACATATTGGTTATCTACCTGAGTATCTTTTTGAGTATTTTGTACTGCAAATTCTAATTTTTCTATAGTAAAGAAAAATTCATATTTATAATTTTCTATACGTCCAGCCTTATGCTCTTTGGGTATGGTAAAGGCTTGATTTACTATGCCGTTTGCTTGTGTTATGTTAATCTCGGTACCTGCATTTTCTATATAGGTGTCGTTGCCCTTTTGAGACTCCCATACTTTTAATTGGAGTTTTTCTCCTTGTAAGCCTTCCGTTTCTATATGGATGTACACTTGGTGTGCGTAACCGCTCTTACTTATGCTATTACCGTTTTTATCGGCCCAATAAGCTTTTGTTATTTTGGGTTGTATGGCTTTTACAGTATGTGTGGTTGCTCCAGAGCCAGAGGGGGAGCTTACAAAAGCTTCGTAGACAAGCTCGGTTTCTTTGGTTACTTTACGGGTGATTTTTACACCTGTATCTATACTATTGGTTTTATCAGGTTTATTTCCTTTTTTAAAATAGGTCCATTTTACTAATGCTTTTTCAGCTTCGGTAGGTGGGTTTATAGCAAATTGGGTTACTTCTAGATTTAAATAATGGCGTTCTTTTTCTTTTTCACCTTTATTGTATACACATATAGTGTCCTTGTCACCTGTTATGGCTTTTACATAGTTTGCACCTACTTTAAAGCTTAGTGAGTTTGTTGTGACTCCGTTGCAACTTGCTGTTACTATTATGGTTTTACTATTGTTTTGTGGTGGGATGCTTATTTGCGTGGTATTTTTTATTTTTGAAAAAGCTATAGCTTGACCACCGGAGGTTACTTCCCAATGTATGTTTTTTGATTTTAGAGGTATCGCATTTGGGAACAACATTGCTGCACTTATAAGGGCGGTTTCGGTAGGGCGTATGCGTTTCACTACTGTGCGATCTTTACCAGCCACGGTAAGTTTTAAACTATTGGCTAATTCTTGATATTTAATATGTACAAGATTGTATGCACCGCCTTTACCTGAATTTACATTAAAAGTTTTACTCTTACCATAAGCTTCTACAGCATAAATGCCTACGGTTCTATATGGGAAATCGAAGCGATCTCCTTTATCTACAAAAGTGTAGTGTTCTTTATAGGTGTTGTCTTTCTTTTTTTCGTATACAACCCAGTTAATACCTGATTTTTGTGTTTCAGTTACTTTTGCTTTGGTAAATTTACTAGCTTTAAATTGTATTCTATTATGTTTGCTATGGTAGGTATAGGTGTTTTTTATAGCACTTTGATTGTCGGTAGTAATAATGTCTTTGACTCCTATTGTTTCATCATCAGCATCATTAAAAGAACCTGTTTGTAGTTGTTCTACAACATTTTCGCTAAGTGCTTGGTTTATGACAGCAGCTATTTCTGGGGCGGTTTCTTCTACATCTACTTGAGTTACGGTTTGGGTTTGTCCGTGTGTTACAAAAGTTACCTTACCACCAAAACTGCAAATACCCTCGCTTTCTTCTATTAGAGCAGTGCCTTGATTGGGTAGCTTTATCGCGTCATAACTTTTTTCCCATTGTACTATATTTGGGACACAAGGCTTGAAATTTGTTCCCATAGGCTGCATTTTACATGTGCCAAAAGTTTTTACTTTAGTTTCGAAAGGTACAGGGAGGTCTTTGGTAGTCGCAACTAATTTGTCTGCACCATCTTTATCGTTTACATAAACGGTGTTTTGAGTCTTTACTTCAAAGATGCCATTGGGCTTTTGTTCATTACTCTTATCACACATGCATTCTGCTCCATAGCATATAGGGTATATACCTGTCTTACTAGGTTTTCCAGAGGATTCTTGTGTGGTTTCTTCTTTTTCTGTACTACTTGTATTTTCTGAAGTAGTGTTGTTATTGATTTTTTGAGTAGTAGTTGTTGTTTCAATTGTGTCTTCTTGTTGTTTTTCTTCTTTTGGAATATCCATTGGGATATTTACAACTTGCCCTAATGTAAGCTTACTCCAAGTAACTCCTGGGTTTACTTCTTTTATACGATCATCAAATGTCTTATACTTAGTTCCAGGGGTGTGTTGATTATATTTATTAAGGTATTTACTAACTAAATTACTTCTGTTTTCTATTTGAAGCTCTAAGTTTCTTGTGATGGTATGTAGTATTGGATCTTCTTCCATAGTATTATGCGTGTTGTAATGTTAGTACCACTTCTTTTTTATAATTACCTATTTTTATGGTTTGTGTAGCTGTACTTTTGTTTATCCATATACTGTCATAATCCAAAAGGGCGTGTTCTTGTATGCTTATCTCTAAATTTTCAATAGCAAAATTTTCTACTTTATTTTTAAAATAGACTTCAAGTTGTGACGTCCCTATTTTTGCTTTATCTAGGTTGGCATCTGTGTGTACAGACAATTGTTTGTCTTTTAATCCTAATGTTTTTATTCCAGTAAAGGGTAGTGGTGTATTATTTAAAATCCCTGTATTTGTAAATGCTGTATGGGTTTGTCCGTAATATATGAGATAGTCGCTAATAAAAGAATGGTAAAAAACTTGTAGTACCGCATTGTTATTTAGCATCTTTATTAATGGTTGTTTATTATTATAGACTTTGTCTAGTTGTTCTATAACTTGTGTTACGGGTTTCCCTGTAAACTCTTGTAATATTTGTTTTTTAGTTTGTTCCCAGCGTTTTATAAGTTTGTTGTGTTTATACAGGTTTTTGATATTGCCTTGTTTTGTACAGTTAAATTCAATAGTATTTAGTGGTTCGGCTGTTTTTAAATATAATTCGTTTATTTTACTAAGTATAGGGGTATTGTCAATAAGTACATTTGATTTTGTAAAAGTAAATGAGTGATTACTATATGTTATTTCTAAAGTGTAATTTATAGTTGAGTTTACAGGTTTTTCTATTCCCTTAATTATAGTTTGTATAGTTACATTATAACTTTTTGTATCCGAAATGGGGTGTTGCTTTGGGGGATTAGCAAGTATGTATGGAGCTTGTTTCATTTTTTGTTATGATTGATATTCAACTTTTCTAAAAAAAAAATATTTCCGATAATAAAAACTGCCAGGCAAATTGTTATAGGAGTAATAGATAAAAAGAATACTTCATTTATTTCTTCGCTAAATAAATAAGTTGACCAACATGAAACTCTATCGTTGAATAATTGATAATTAATGAGTAGCCATGAAGAAAGTAAAAGAATTGAAATTTTCAGATTCAATTTTTTAGGTGAAAAAGAAGCTATTAATAAAACAATCAGTATTAATATAAAGAGTATTAATATTAGGAATAATATAGTACTGTCATCGATAGGGTCAGAGCAAGATACTCCATCAGGTAAAAACCAATAATACTCAATTATTGTTGTTAAAATTGCAAGTAGTAAAACTATATACTTTTTTTTCATTAAATTCTTTTTATTTTACTTTTGTTTGAGTTCGATTTTTCTGATTTTAATAGTTTTATTAATATACCTACTGTTTTTATTGTCGTAAAATTTTTGAGCTTTTTCTTTTGTTTGATTTTTAATTGCCTTCAAACCAAAATATTCTTTCCACCCTCCTTCTTCATCAATAAAATACATTGTTCCATATTCATTAGGCTTAACTTTAAAAAATAAATCAATAAAAGTTCCATAACCACCATAATCATCAGACTCAAACGTATACACTTTAAATCTAAATTTACAAACGGAGGCTTCTCCTATTTGTCCTATATATATAGGGACAAACCAGATAAAACTAGATACAATTAATAATACTGATAAACTGATTCTTTTTATTAATTGTTTTATGTTTTTATGTTTTTTAAATTTGAAAAAAATCCTAATAAGATATATTATTGCTATAAAACTTATAAATACAAATATTAATTCTGGATACCTCATATCAATAATTACTCATTACTTCAAATTGAAAATCTTCTTCTTTTAGTTCTTCAATTAATTTTTTTAATTTATCCATTTCTATACGGCCTTTCTTATCGTAAGACTCAGTATATCGAAAAGCTCTTTCATGCATTAATAAGATCACTTTATTTTCTTTTTTTGATTGATCATCAAAAGGTTGTAATGAGGCATGATTTTCAAAATCTAAAATATTTTCTTTTACACTCTCTAAACTTTCATTTAATCTATCAGTTTGAATATATTGAATATTGTTTTTACCAAGATTATAGGAATTATTAGAATACAGATCTACATCATCAGGATGAACTTCATGCTCTTTTGAAAAATCAGCATTATTATTTTTAATATTTTCCTGAGTTTTTAAAGCTAATCTAAAATCCATATGCCATTCGACATCCCAACCGACAATTTTATATCCTTTATTGTAAATTTCATCAGCTTCTTCTTTAGAATCTTCTTTAGGCCATTCAAATTTTCTACCTCTATTAGTAGATTTTATATCTTTAATATCTTCATTCAAATACCATGTATTAGTTCCTGGAAATCTTGCAAATGGTTTTTTTTGGTTTTTTGCCATCATATGACTTTTAGAATATGAACTGTCTATTTGCTTAATATAACTTGTAATTAAATCTTCATTTAAACAAAAATCATCTAATACTGTTCTTCGTGAGTCCTCAGATATTTTTACTCCTCCACTTCTATAATAAGAAGTATAATAATAATTTGCATGAGAATAGCTGTGATTTGCAATTTCATGATTTTCATAAATATTTTTCAAAATTTTTAAAGTTCTATCATGATTCTTTTCATAAGAAAATTTAGTATGTATACCTGTTAGGAAAAAAGTAGCTTTAATACCTGTTTCTTTTAAAATTTGAAGAACTTCTTCCGTGCCAGCTTGGATACCATCATCAAAAGTTAAATATACTTTTTTAGCTGTCTTAATCTTACATTCAATACTAACATCATTTGTCGCTTTTTGCATATAAGCATAAACAGTCAGTTTTTTATTAGCCCATAAAGTATTATCTATAGAAATATCTTTTGTAGCTGTATTATATGAATGCTTTGTACTTCCATTTGGAAAATCTATAATTTCACCATCATCGATTTTATATGCCCATTTTATATTTTTTAATTCATCTTTATCCTTTTTAGGCTTTCTGGAGAATTGTACGGCTTTAAATGTATAAGTCTTTCCTATTTTAATTTCATTGTTTTCTCCGCAATCAGAGCAAATTATCTTAGTAACTTTTAACTCTTCTGTCTGTTCTGTTTCCGGAGTTACATAGCTATCATAAATTATGTCTTTCTTAGCAGAGTATTTCACACTTTTAGCAGCATTAAATATAATGTCGCCATTATTGGCATTCAGCGTTATTTTTTCGGCTGTTTTTGTAATGAATTTGCCTGTTTTTAAGATATTCCCTGCCATTAAAATAAATTTACTTTATCACCTGTATTGCTTTTTACATTACCAGAGCTGTTAAGCTCTATATCTTCTTTGGAGGTGTTCTTGGATATAATATCTGCATGTTCATCTAAGTTCACAGCCAATGACTCGAAATTCTCACTGGCTTGCTCGGTAATATTTTTAGCTAAAATATTCATGTCTTCACTTGCAGTAATGTTAGCATCTTTGCCCGCTCCCATCGTAATATCATCTCCTGCGTTGATTCCCATATTTTCACCAGCACTAGCAGTTAGGTTTTCACTAGCAGTAATATCTATGTTTTTGGCACTGATACTGATATTCTCTGGTGCACTGATTCGTATGCTTGAAGCTGCCGTATCAATAAAAATAATGTTATTGTTTTTATCGGTAATAGTTATACTTTCACTACGATCGGTATCATTAAACTCCAGTATATGCCCGCTTTTAGTAATAATACTTTTGTAATTATTTTTATCTTTTCCTCCTGCACCTGTAGTTCCATTGAATAAGCTTCCCATTACAAAAGGGCGGTTGGGGTCGTTATAACGAAAGCCAACCATTACTTGGTCCCCTATTTCAGGTATAAATACATGTCCACGATTTTGCGTGTGGTTGTCGCTACGTCCTGCATCGGGAGTCATTACACGTAACCAAGAGGTTTTCATAGGGCCTGTTTGCCATTGAAATTGTACTTGAACCCGTCCTTTTTGTTTCGGATCGTCGTTACTTAGTACCGTTGCTATTTGGGACTGTGCAATAGGTAAGGTTACTTCAGGTTCTGGTAATAGTGTTACGCCAGAAGATATGGCTTCAAATGTATTGTTGTATTCACTAGATCCCGTTGCATGATGCGTAATTTTG
>NZ_JBXVVH010000034.1:0-16644 GCF_057219185.1 Lacinutrix sp. YIN62 | reverse complement strand
GGGACTTATACTAAACCAATTTTTAGCTATATTTGAAAACAGGATTAGGATATAAATAACCTAACCCTGAAATTTTGAACTTACACACTTTTTAGGATAGTGTCTTATTTATTGCGCTTTTGTTCGTTTTAAACGACTTAAAAATTGATGTTTAAATTTAAGTCTTCAGTTGTTACTTTAAATTTTGCATCATTATATTGAGGAGGACCGTAATTTAGGGGGTTGTTTGACATCCCATAGCTTTCTTTAGGCATACCGTTAGCTTCAAAATCCATTCTATTGTTTTCATTTTCATCATGTAAAGTCATTATAGCATATTCTCCAGGTGTGATGTTTTTGAAGGAGACAATTACTTTTCCATCCTTTATTTTGCTGTTTATATTTTGCAGTCCGGGACCTTTCATAAAAGTATCTTTATTATGCAAAGAGACTAATACTTGACCTTTATTATTTACTATATTGTCTATAGTAATGGTAATTGTTTTTTTTTCTTTTTTAGGGGCTTGTGAAAACCCTAATACAGTTGATAAACTAAAAATAAAACAAAGTGCTAAAGTGTTTAATAGGAAGTGCTTTCTTGTTAAATTTAACATGGTTATATTGTTTTTAATATTATTGATGGTACAAATATTATTTAAAGACACATCTTATACTAATTGTAAGTACTGAACTGTAATTTTTTACGGATGGACTGTTGTAAAGGAGGATAGATTTTCGATAAGCAGTGTTTTATGGAAGTAAGTTCTCTTAAAAAGAGAGGTTATAACAATCCCCTAGATTTAATTTCTAGGTACGTGTTAATCGTATTTATGGTAAGATTTTCGGGGGTGGTTAGTATAGAATGAATTCCATATTTTTTTAACTCGTTTACAATCACTCGCTTTTCAAAATCAAATTTTTCGGCAATAACTTTATCATAAACTTCTTGAACTGTTTCGGCTTTATTATTTATTAAAGTATCGAGTGCTGTATTTTTAAAAAATATAACCACTAATAGATGGCTTTTTGCTATCGCTTTTAAATATGGAAGTTGCCTGTTTAGTCCATCTAAAGTTTCAAAGTTAGTGTAAAGTAAAATCAGGCTTCGGTGTGTTATTTGCCGTTTTAAATTCGCATATAACCTGCTATAATCACTTTCAAAAAAATCGGTTTTAACATTGTAAAGTGATTCTAGAATAAGTTGCATTTGAGAACTTCTACGTTCTGCAACTACAATATTTTCAACCTTTTTAGAAAAGGCAAGCATTCCTGCTTTATCGTGTTTTTTTAAAACTACATTACTAATAACTAAGGTGGCGTTTATGGCATAGTCAAGTAAACTTAAGTTATTGAATGGCATTTTCATAATACGCCCTTTATCTATAATAGAATAAATCGGTTGTGACTTCTCATCTTGAAATTGATTGACCATCAGCTGGTTCCGCTTCGCTGTAGCCTTCCAGTTTATGGTACGTAAATCATCCCCTGTAACATAGTCTTTGATTTGTTCGAACTCCATAGTATGCCCCAAACGGCGTACTTTTTTTATGCCATATTCCAAAGCATTTTGATTAATGTTTAGAAGTTCGAATTTTTTTAGTTGTTTAAAGCTAGGGTAGGTAGGAACCATTACATTACTGTCAAAAATAAAGCGTTTGGAAACTAAGCCTAATGCCGATCTTACGTAAATGTTTAAATCTCCAAAATGGTATTCGCCACGTTCCGTAGGTCTTAGGTTGTATTCTATTGTATTGGTTTTATGTGGGCTTAATTGATTATTGATTTTAAAATCTCTTATTTGAAATTGTTCTGGAATTTCATCGATGATTTCAAGATGTATAACAATAGTATAGTTGCTTTTTATATTTAGTTTTATAGTATTGGGATCTCCATTGGAAAACTTTTCGGGGACTATTCTAGAGCCTTCAATTTTATTTTTACCAATAAAGAGGATAAGTGCATCTAAGCAAAAGAGCAGTAATAAAATTAAAATAGCAAACTGAGCAATATTAAAAAGAATAGGTATAAAATAACTCAATCCAAAAAGCAAGACAATAACAATTCCAGCATAAAAAAGGCGATGTCTAATGTAAAACGGTTTGAAAAATTGTATAATACCCATTTATAATAATAATTTATTGTGAATGAAAAAAGGGTGGATTATCTAGGAATCTCTACGGTTTCTATAATTTGTTTAATAATATCTTTACTTGTAATCCCTTCCATTTCTCGTTCAGGGGTTACGATAACTCTATGGTGTAATACAGGTATTGCTGCACGCTTAATATCTTCAGGGGTTACAAAATCTCGCCCTGCTATTGCTGCAAAAGCCTTGCTCGCTTTTAATATGGCTATAGAGGCTCTAGGAGAAGCACCTAGATATAAAAATTGGTTGTTACGTGTTGCTATAATAAGTTCTGCGATATATTTAAGTAAATGTGATTCTACTAGAATATGCGTAACCAGATTCTGGTAGTTTGAGATTTGTTCTGCTGTTAGAAATGAAGTGATAGATGCTGTTTTTGTTTTATCTTTTAATTGATGTTCTCTGGATAAGATCTCTATTTCTTCTTCTAAATTGGGGTAGGCAACATCTATTTTAAATAAAAAACGGTCTAGTTGTGCTTCAGGTAATCTGTAGGTTCCTTCTTGTTCTACAGGGTTTTGAGTCGCTAAAACTATAAAGGGAGAGTCTAGTTTAAACTCGTTACCATCTATAGTAATTTGTTGTTCTTCCATAACCTCAAATAAAGCAGCTTGTGTTTTTGCAGGCGCCCTATTAATTTCATCTATAAGTATCATATTAGAAAACACGGGCCCTTTTTTAAACTCAAATTCTGAGGTTTTAAGATTGAATATAGAAGTCCCAAGAATATCGCTAGGCATTAGGTCTGGTGTAAATTGAATGCGACTAAAGTTAACACTTAGCGATTTGGCTAATAATTTAGCCGTTACTGTCTTGGCAACTCCAGGAACACCTTCTATAAGTGAATGTCCTTTAGCTAAAAGCGATGCAATAAGCATATCTACCATATCTTTTTGTCCAACAATAACTTTACCAACTTCTTGTTTTATTTGCTGTACACTATGTTGTAACTCAGATAAATCTAAACGACTTTTAAACTCTAAATCAGTATTAGGTTCTTTACTATTATGGTTATCAGTTCTGTTTTGGGCTGTAGTCTCTATATTTTCAGAACCTTCTGTCGAAAAATTTAAAGGATCATTGTATTTGTTGTCTTCCATAATTATTTAGAGTAAAATGCTTCAATATGCTTATTTAATTGTAGTAAGTCGTTTTCGTAAAATTCACTTTTATTTTGCAATTCATTTATATAACGAACGAGCCCTTTTATTTGTAGTTCTTTTTTTCCAGATCTAGCGGCTAGTTTTGTAATGAATTCATCGTTTAAATGGCTCGTGTTTATGTTATAATCTGTTCTTACTTTTTCTAAAAAATACATTATTTTTTTAGCTATCAAATTTTTATGATCTTGAGTTTCAAAATATAAATTCGAAACGGTCTTTACAAAAGCGAGGGTAGTATTTTGTAGTGGTTTTATTATTTTTAGAATACGTTGCTTGCGTTTTGCATTAAAAATAACGAATAATAAGAGTAGCATTAATGCGGTATACCAAGCCCATTTAAAAGCTGTTTGATTTAGAAACCAACTTAGATTTGAGTTTTTTTCTACAGTGCCATTATAAGTGTTTGAAAATTTGGTGTAGGAGTCAAAATAAATAGTAGCGTTGGGCAGGTAAGATAAAACACCTTCTGTGTAGATGTGTCTATCGTTTTTTAAAAGCGTATAGTTTGTAAACGCTTTGGGTTCTAAGTGAAGATATATAGCTCCTTTTCCTATTGCAAATTTAATAAAATTGGGATGCTTTTTATTATCCCCTACATAACCTAAAACTTCAGATCGCGAATGATTTATGTCTTTAAAGTAGTGATTAAAATTATTTTTATCTATAATAATATTTTTGTCTTTTAGTGCTTTAGACTTAAAAGATAGTCTTGAAATACTATCTGTTTTATTTTCAGAATAATCTAATGTTACGTTTAAAGTGTCGGTTAATAATTCTGGATAAGAATAATCAGAAATAAAAACAGTATTCCCTTTATCTGCAAATTGTAATAGTTGCTTTACAGAATTATCATATAAATAACTGGAGTTTCCAATAATTATAAAATTACCTTTTGCTATGTGATCTCCATAGCCATTTTCAGAATTAGCCAAAAGGTAGCTTGAAGGGGGATAATAAATCGTTTTAATGGTATTACCTTCAAAGAGATCTGGTAATTCTTTATAAAGAACACTTAGCCCATACGGAGCAGTACTTTGTTCGTTAAAAGTTTCTTCCCAATCTACAATCGTATTCTTTTGTTTTAATACGATTATTAAAGCAATAATAGCGACTGTAATAACAATAAGTATATAACGTATATTTTTCATTTACCGAACTTGTTTTATAAGTTGTGTGAAATGAAATTTTGCAGCATCATATTTTTGAGTATTTAATGGGAATTCACCATACCAAATATAATCATAGAGATAGGATGTATATTCAAATTTTTGACTAAAAGGTTTGTCATAAATATCGTTTAAATATTCTGTATTGGTTTTGTCATCTTCTACCGTTATTAGTTTATTTATACTTAAAGTTTTTAAAAGTAGTAAGTAATAATACCTAATCGCTAATCTGTAATTATTATTGTTTTCGGCTTTTTTTATTAGCGATTCAATATCTGTACTTTCAATATTTTCTGCCGTGATCTCATCAGTAATATTGAGCGTTTTAGAGTTTCTCTTTGAGAATAATCCTGTACTGCCTTCGTTTAAAATGATATAGGCTAAATATACTACAGCGAGAAAAAGGACTAAGTAGCATAACCAAGCAAATGGTCCTAGGTTAAAATTAAAATCTTTTTTAGTTGTTTCTTGTTTTGTTTTTTTATTCTCGTAATCGGCATAATCTTCCGTTCGTAATGGGGTTTCTCCAACGGTTTTTTTGCCTTCGTAATTGTACTTTCTTCCTGAAAAATCATCTTTAAAATCGGCCTTAAAAACTCTGTGTTGTTCGGGGTCTTGAAAAACAGAGGCAGCAAGATGTGTTTGAAAAGTTAATCCGATCAAAAGAAAACAAAAGGTTTTGAAACAGTTGTAATGTGACTTCATTTATCGCTTTAGAGAAAATTGAGGTTGTGTTGTAACTTGTTTTTGAACTTTGAAGGGGTAAATTAAATAATAATAACTGATAATCGCCAAGGTAAACAAAATGATTCCTACAGACAACCAGTTGGGCATAATGTTGGAGTAACGTGTAATAAAGCCTTCTAGAAAACCAGCAGAAAAAGTAAAAGGAAAAGTACTTATTAATATTTTTATACCTGTTTTTGCACCTTGCTTGAAAGAAATATATCTAGAGTAGGTGCCAGGAAATAAAAGGCTTGCTCCTAAAATTAAACCAGCAGCAGCTTCTATAACTATAGCAAATATTTCCATAGCGCCATGAATCCAAATGCCACGAACACTTTCCCAAAAGACTTCTTTTTCGTAGAAAAAGTATTGAAAAGAGCCTAGCATAATACCATTTTCGAACATAATATATAACGTGCCAAAACCACCAAATACCCCTAAAACGAATGCAATCATGCCCACTTTTAGGTTATTAACAGTAATACCTATAAAACTCCCCCAATTACTTCCGCTTTTATAAACGGCGACAGGATCTCCTGCAGCAATGTTTTCAAGCGTCATGTTTACATATTCATTTCCTAGAATAGAACGTACAAATTCACCATCATTTGCTGCAGAAATAACACCAATAGAAGTGAATAATGTAAAAACAATAAACGCAATGTAAATGAATTTACGGTATTGGTAGCAAAGCAAAGGGACTTCAGTTTTCCAAAAACCAAGAATTCTATTCGTATCTTCTCTTTTGGTTTTGTATATTTTTTGAAACGCTTTGGCTGCCAATTGGTTTAAATACACAATAACCTTGCTTTTTGGGTAATAGGTTTGGGCATAAGCCAAATCGTTAATTAAATGAATGTATTGTGAGGCTAGCTCATCGGGATCTTTGAATTCATTTTTGAAAATAGCATTTTCAAAACTTAACCATTTTTCTTTATTTTGCTTGATAAATGCTACTTCTCTCATATATTTGATAAAATAAAATATAAAATGTCAGAGTTACAAATTAACACTACTCAAAATGTAAAAATAAAATTTAAAGCTTCAGGAGCTGGAGAACGGCTTTTGGCATTTATTATCGATGTTATTATAAAGTTAGGCTATCTGTTGGTTTTAAATCAGGTTTTTGATGTTTTTGAAGCTATGGACCAATGGTCGCAAATAGGACTTAATACAGTGTTAAGTTTTCCTGTTATCTTTTATACATTAGTACTTGAATCTTTGTTAGAGGGCCAAACTATAGGGAAACGAGTACTAAAAATAAAAGTGGTTAAAATTGATGGTTATCAAGCAGCGTTATCAGACTATGTTGTACGTTGGTTTTTTAGAATTGTCGATATTTATATTTTTGGATTAGGATTCTTTGTGATTGCATTTAGTAAAAAATCACAACGTTTAGGAGACATGACTGCTGGAACTGCAGTTATTACTTTAAAGGATACAGTTAACATGAGTCACACTATTTTAGAAGATTTGAAAACTGATTATAAACCAAGTTACCCTAGTGTTGTTAAGTTATCAGATAATGATGCACGTATTATTAAAGAGACTTTTAATAATGCACGAAAGATAAAAGATTATACGACCTTAATACGATTGAGAAATAAAATTATAGAAGTTACAGAAATAAAAAATAAAGGCGGAACAGATACCGAGTTTATAGATACTGTTTTAAAAGATTATAACTATTATACACAACATATGTAATGTTTTATATTATTGATATTTTAGGAACGATAGCCTTTGCTATTTCAGGAGTTTTAGTAGCGTTAAATAAACGAATGGATCCTTTTGGGATTCTTATTATCGCTTTTGTAACCGCTGTTGGAGGCGGAACATTACGAGATATACTTATAGGAGAAACTCCTGTAGGATGGATGAAAAATATGACATTTGTTTACGTCATTATAGCTTCTGCTATTTTTGCTATTATTTTTAAGAATAAGATTGATTATTTGCGAAGATCCCTACTATTGTTCGATACTATAGGTATCGGTTTGTATACTGTAATAGGTGTAGAAAAAGGAGTTTCGGCAGGATTAGACCCTGTAATTTGTATAGCATTAGGTACCATGTCTGCTTGTTTTGGGGGTGTTATAAGAGATATACTTTGTAGTGAAATACCTGTTATTTTTAGAAAAGAAATCTATGCAACAGCTTGCATTCTTGGAGGGGCTTCTTATTTCTTGATTAGAAAGTTACCTATAGAGAGTAATATTGTATTTATGATAGCAGGATTAGTTGTTATTATTGTAAGGTTAGTCGCCATTAAGTTTAAAATTAGTTTACCCAGTCTGTATGGGAAGGAATGATTTTTTTTATGATGGCTTCTTAAATAAGCAGTTGGGACATAAAAAAAGGATATAAATAGACACCCCTTTTGAATAGATCAGTACTCAAAAGAGGTGTATGTATTTGATATTATTTTTTGGAAACAGGAAAACCTCTATCTTTCATTAAGGCTTCAATGCTTGCATCACGACCTCTAAAATTGCGGTATGCTTCAGCTGGGTCGACCGAATTTCTAGGGGAGAACAAGTGTTTTACCAATTTATTAGCAACATTTTTATCATAAAAGCCTCCAGGTGCTTTTTTGAACGCTTCAGAAGCATCACTAGTGAGTACATCGGCCCACATATAGCCGTAGTATGCTGTTGCATAACCTTCTCCAGAAAATACGTGTCCGAAATGAGGCGTTCTATGACGCATAGGTAATTCCTTAGGCATTTTTAGTTTAGCTAAAGTTTCTTTCTCAAATGTTGCGATGTCTATATTTTCAGGGTCGGCTAAGTGTAATTCCATATCCATTAAGGCAGATGCCAAGTATTCGGTTGTGGCAAACCCTTGGTTAAAGGTCGCTGCTTTTTTAATTTTTGAAACCAGAACAGCAGGAATAGATTCATTTGTTTTGTAATGCACTAAAAATTGATTGATAACTTTATCCGTTGATAGCCAACGCTCCAATAATTGAGATTGAAACTCTGTGTAATCTCTAACCCCTCCATTTAATGTAGGATATTTTACATTAGAAGAAAAGAAATGTAGCGCATGCCCAAACTCATGGAAGAATGTCTCGGCATCATCCCATGATATTAAAACAGCTTCACCAGGAGCAGGCTTTACAAAATTCGAATTATTAGAAGCTAGAACGGTTTCTTTACCATCAAAAGTGGTGGCGCTTCTATAAGTTGTAGCCCATGCTCCAGAACGTTTTCCAGGTCTAGCAAAAGGATCTAAATACCATAAACCTATATGTGCTCCAGAATCTTTATCTGTAACCTCCCAAACCTTTACATCTTCATGAAATACAGGAACACTACCTTCCTTTACAGGAGCAAACGTGTAGTTAAATAAATGTTCCGCAGTGTAAAATAACGCTTGTGTAAGTTTATCGAGTTGTAAGTACTGTTTAACTTCATCACTGTTTAAATCATATTTTTGCTTACGAACCTTTTCTGCATAAAAACGATAATCCCAAGGTGCTATGGTAATATTATGCCCCTCTTTGTTAGCAATAGCTTGCATATCGGCAACTTCTTCAGCAACTCTAGCTATAGCTGCTGGCCATACGGCTTCCATTAAATGCATTGCGTTTTCGGGTGTTTTGGCCATTCGATCTTGTAAACGCCATTCGGCATAGTTTTTATAACCTAATAGAAGGACTCTTTCCCTGCGGAGTTTTAATATTTTTGCTATGATTTTTTTATTATCATAAGCATCGTTATTATCACCACGAGAATAATAGTTATTCCAGACTTGTTCTCGTAAATCTCGTTCTGTAGAATAAGTTAAAAAGGGATCCATAGAAGATCGTGTGTTTGTGATGGCATATTTACCTTCTTGCCCATTATCTGTGGCTATTTTTGCGGCAGATTTGATAAAGCCATCTGCTAAACCGCCCAATTGTTCTTTGGTTAAATAGGTAATATAATTTTCCTCATCGTGTAACACGTTGTTAGAAAACTTAGAATATAAAGATGATAATTCTTTATTTATGGCTGCATAGCGTGCTTTTTTATTAGCGTCCAACTCAGCGCCATTCATTTCAAAACGTTTGTAAATTAAATCGACAACACGCTGTTGATCTGCCTCTAAAGGGGTTTGTTTGGAGGCTTCGTATACGGTTTTTATACGTTGAAATAATTTGGTGTTTTGGTTAATTTTAGATCTGTAATCAGATAGTTTTGGAGCCAATTCACTTTCTATATCTCTAAATTCAGGAGAACTCATATTACTTCCTAAAATACCATAATAGGCATAGACCCTATTTAATGTTTTACCAGCGCGTTCCATTGCGACGATCGTATTTTCAAAGGTAGGAGCTTCTTTATTATTAGCAATGCTATCAATGTCTTTTAAGCTAAGTGCCATGCCTGTTTCCATTGCGAGTTTTATGTCTTTGACCTCCATTTTATCAAAAGCGGGTGTGCCATTGTAGGGCCCTGTCCATTCTGACAGCAATATGTTCTCTTTCATTGGTTTGTTGTCTGTTTTTGCTTTAGTTTCAGTCTCTTTTTTACAGCTTGTAAAGGTAACAACAGCACTAAAAAGCACGGTTTTAATTAATAGATTTGGATTCATTTTGATATGATTTTGAGTAGAAAGATAATCATTTTTTTTATTTTAAGATGTAGTAAATACCCTGTATTTCAATAGAAACCAAAGGAGCAGGCGTATTTATAAAGTGGGCAAAAAAGACCTCTAGTTTGTCTTTTAAGACTCGATTTGTAGCGAAAGGCTTTACCAATTAAGTTTTAAAAATTATCTATGGTGATAAGGTTCGTTTTTTAGAATTGTAAAACCGCGATATAATTGCTCTATAATAAATAAGCGAACCATTTGATGTGAAAATGTCATTTTAGATAAAGCGACTTTACTTTGCGCTTTAACATACACGTCTTGAGAAAAACCATAAGGGCCTCCAATAACGAAAACCAATTGTTTAATGCCAGAGTTCATATGTTTCTGCAAGTAATTAGAAAAACCAACAGAATCCATTTGTTTACCATTTTCATCTAAAAGTACTAAAACATCTGTAGCATTTAATTTGTTTAAAATAAGCGCGCCTTCTTTTTGTTTTTGTTGCGTTTCACTCAGGTTTTTAACGTTTTTTATATCTGGTATAATTTCAAAAGTAAACTTAATATAAAAACCAAGACGTTTTTGGTACGTTTCTATTAAAGCAAGTAACTGCTTATTGTCTGTTTTGCCAATGGCAATGAGTTTTATGGTCATAAGCAAATTTACAATTTCATATTTATGATATCAATTTTTTTAATTGTAATTAATATATCTGAAAACAAAAATCAAAATACATTTTCTTATTTTAGCATTAAAGAAAATACCTATGATTAGTAAAGCACAATTTGATACAGAGATAGAGTTAATAATACAGAATGCGATACGTGAAGACGTTGGCGACGGTGATCACAGCTCTCTATCTTGTATTCCTGCTTTAGCTCAAGGAAAAGCGAAGTTGTTAGTTAAAGACGAAGGCATTATAGCAGGTGTAGCATTTGCAAAACAAGTCTTTCATTATGTAGATCCAAAACTAACGATTGAAGTCCTCATTGAAGACGGTACTAAGGTAAAATATGGCGATGTTGTTTTTTATGTAACAGGGGCTTCACAATCTATTTTAAAAGCAGAGCGTTTGGTGCTTAATGCAATGCAACGCATGAGTGCTATTGCTACAAAAACAAAGCAGTTTGTAGATTTATTAGATGGCACCGGGACCAAAATATTAGACACTCGAAAAACGACACCAGGGATACGAGCTTTAGAAAAATGGGCAGTAACTATAGGCGGTGGAGAAAATCATCGTTTTGCGTTATACGATATGATTATGCTTAAAGACAATCATATAGATTTTGCTGGCGGTATTACTAAGGCCATTAATAAAACAAAGGAATATTTAAAGGCGAATAACCGAGACTTAAAAATTATTGTGGAAGCGCGTGATTTAAATGAAATTAAAACCATATTGGAAAGTGATGGCGTGTATAGAATACTCATCGATAATTTTAATTATGAAGATACTAAAACAGCAGTAAAATTGATTGGCGAAAAGTGTTTAACCGAAAGCTCAGGAGGGATAAATGAGGAAACGATTCGTGAGTATGCGTTATGCGGAGTAAACTACATATCTAGTGGCGCTTTAACGCATTCTGTATATAATATGGATTTAAGTTTAAAAGCGGTTTAATTATTTTAAATAAAGCATAGTGTCATTTAATACGTTATAAGTGTCTAAACCAATAGAAGAAAAACTCAATAAAATACCAGTGCTCAAAATTGTAGTGCGGTTACTTACTAAGATAAAACTACCGGGGTTAAAAGGACTGTCGTTATATGATTTAATGGAGTTGTATATTACTGGGATTGTAAAAGGAGCCTTAGGTTCTCGTGCAAGTGCCATAGCTTATAGTTTCTTTTTGGCATTATTTCCTTTTTTACTGTTTGTTATTATTGTTATACCTCATATTCCTATAGAAGGTTTTCAAACCGACTTCTTAAATTTTCTGGAGTCATTTCTACCTCCAACCACTAGTGATTTTTTTCATGAGAATATTTTTAGAAATTTAGAAGATTCAAATCAAAATGGCGGGTTAATTTCTTCGGTATTTTTACTGTCTATATTTTTAATGGCAAATGGGATTAATGCATTGTTTTCAGGATTTGAAAACTCCTATCATGAGCAATTATCACGAAACATTTTCCGACAGTATTTATATGCTCTCGGTGTTGGGTTAATTTTAGTATTCTTATTAATTTTTACCGTTGCAGGTTTAGGGTATTTTGAAATATATATATTGTCTAATTTAGAAGATTATGGCTATATTAAAAAACGGGAAGTCGATTTTTGGGCAGTATTAGCAAAGTATGTCTTTTTTGTAGTCATGGTGTATTTAGCTACAGCTACATTGTATTATTTTGGGACAAAAGAAGGTAAGAATTCTAGCTTTTTTTCTGTAGGTGCTTTTTTTACAACATTACTTATCATGTTGTCTTCTTATTTATTTGGAATTTATATTGAGAATTTCGCAAAATATAATGAACTTTATGGGTCTATAGGCGCCCTTTTAATTTTGTTATTTTATATCTGGCTAAATTCCAACATACTATTATTAGGGTTTGAGTTAAATATGTCGCTAAGGCGTTTAAAAAGAAAAACAAGAGCAAAATGAATAAAATTATCGTACTTATTGTGTTTTTAGTATCAATGTCTGTATCCTCACAAGATGTTTTTGGAAAATGGAAAACTGTAGATGATGAAACGGGAGAAGTTAAATCTATAGTAGAGATTTATGAACGTAATGGAAAAGTGTTTGGAAAGATTGTAGCTATTTTAAACCCTAAAGATAAAAATGCGCTTTGTACGAAATGTGTTGGTAGTGCCAAGAATAAACCTATTTTAGGTTTTGAACTGATTAAGGATATGAAAAAAGATGGAGCCTATTATAAAGGCGGGACTATTTTTCATCCAGAAAACGGAAAGGAATATAAGTGTAGATTACAAGTCGCAGAAGGCGGTAAGGTCTTGCAAGTAAGAGGTTATATTTCTTTTTTATATGCGACTCAGTATTGGGAGCGCGTACAATAAAAAGAATGGATTACCAGTGTAATCGAATAAATCAAGTAAAGTTCTAAACGTGCAGCATTTTATAGATATCATATTACCCATTCCTCTGGAAAAAATGTTTACCTACAGTATTACAGAAGCCGAATCTAGGTTTTTGAGTATTGGGATGCGCGTTTCTGTGCCTTTTGGGAAATCTAAAATATATACGGGACTGGTAGGAGCTATACATACTAATGCGCCCTTAGTTTATGAGGCAAAAACCATTCATCAAATATTAGACGACACTCCAATAGTTACCGAAAAACAATTAGAACTTTGGCAATGGATTTCTAAATATTATATGTGTAGTGTAGGGGAGGTTATGCGAGCAGCATTACCTAATGCTTTTATCTTGGAAAGTGAAACATTGATTAGTAAGAATACTTTAAAAGAAATTAGCGATGTAAATTTAAAAGATGATGAGTTTTTAGTTTATGAAGCATTACAGTATCAATCGGCATTAAAAATACAAGAGGTCTCTAATATTTTGAGCAAAAAAAATGTTTTGCCAGTAATAAAACGATTAATTGAAAAAGAGGCAATTACATTACAAGAAGAAATTTATGAGAAATATAAACCCAAATATGTACGTTATGTAAAACTGAACGCTCGCTTTTCTTCTCAAGATGAACTTTCAGTATTATTAGAATCGTTGCGAAGGGCGGCTAAACAACGGCAGGTTGTAATGACTCTATTTTCTATTACAGCTAAGACAAAACAACCCGTGAAAGTTGCTGAATTGATCGCAGAGAGTCAAGTGTCTTCAGCAGTTGTAAAAGCATTAATAGATAAAGCGATTTTAGAGGAATATCATATTCAAACCGATCGTGTTCAGTATTTAGGAGAAGAGAATGAAGCTTCAAAGGCATTGAATACATTTCAACAGGAAGCTCTAAAACAGATTCAAGACAGTTTTGAAACTCAAAATGTAACCTTATTACACGGGGTGACGTCTTCAGGGAAAACAGAAGTTTATGTTAAGCTAATAGAAGCCGTTATAGCAAAGAATGAACAAGTATTGTATTTATTACCAGAAATAGCTTTAACCACACAATTAGTAAATCGATTGCAAAATTATTTTGGGGATCAAGTTGCTGTTTTTCATAGTAAATATTCAATACATGAGCGTGTCGAGGTCTGGAATAATGTCCTTTCTAACGCTACGAAAGCAAGCGTTATTCTAGGGGCTAGATCTTCTGTGTTTTTGCCATTTCATAAATTGGGACTCATAATAGTAGATGAAGAGCATGAACAATCTTTTAAACAGTTTGATCCTGCGCCACGCTATCATGCCCGAGACACCGCCATTGTACTGGCCCATTTACACAATGCTAAAACCCTTTTAGGAAGTGCTACACCCAGTCTGGAAAGTTACTATAATGCTAAAGAAAAAAAATACGGTTTAGTTGAAATAAACAGACGCTATAATAATGTACAATTGCCAGAAATAGAATTGGTAGATATTAAGGATAAGTACAAGCGTAAACGTATGAAAGGGCATTTTAGTGACCGCCTAATAGAGGAAATTGCAGAAACTTTGGAAGAAGGGTTTCAAGTGATTCTGTTTCAAAACCGAAGGGGGTACTCTCCTATTGTAGAGTGTAATACTTGTGGGCATTCTCCACAATGTCCTAACTGTGATGTGAGCTTAACATACCATCAATATAGAAATCAATTGCGATGTCATTATTGTGGGCATACTAGTGCAATGCTTCAAAAATGCATGGCTTGCGGAACAACAAATTTAGACAGCAAAGGTTTTGGTACAGAACAAATAGAAGCTGAAGTAAAGTTGCTCTTTCCAAAGCATAAAGTGGCAAGAATGGATTTGGATACAACACGTGGTAAATACGGTTACGAGAAGATAATAACGGCTTTGGAGCAGCAAGAAATAGATGTTTTAGTAGGCACTCAGATGCTAACTAAAGGTTTAGATTTTAGAAACGTAAAATTGGTAGGGATTATGAATGCCGATAATATGCTTAATTTTCCAGATTTTAGAGCACATGAACGTAGTTTCCAGTTAATGCTTCAGGTGGCAGGACGTGCAGGGCGTACAGCGAAACGAGGAAAAGTATTAATTCAAACATACAATCCATACCATAAAATATTACAACAGATATCTACCAATAATTACAAAGAAATGTTTAGTGAGCAACTACATGAACGTCATAATTTTAAATACCCTCCTTTTTATAGGTTGATTAAAGTGACTTTAAAGCATAAAGATTATGAGCGTGTGAATATGGCTAGCGATTGGTTTGCAAAATCGCTACGGCAAGTTTTTAAAGCCAATATTTTAGGCCCAGAGTTTCCGCCAGTATCTAGAATTAGAAACCAGTACCATAAAAATATTTTAATAAAAATAGCCCCTAAGCAATCTTTAATTAAAACTAAGGAAGCCCTCATGCGAATAAATGGAAGTTTCAACCAAATAAAAGATTTTAGAGCTGTAAGAGTTATTTTAAATGTAGATAATTATTAGTTTTATTGCGATGCGCATAGTGAATATTTAAACAAATGAACAAACTAATAATATTATTTTTTCTAACGACAATACTTGTATTCAGTCAATGTAAGCTTACAGTTATACATTAAGAGAATGATTTGGAATTCAAGAGAAAACTATTCTGTGTCTTCAAGGATAATTTCTGAAGCCATTAAGTCTTGTCCGTGAGTAAAGGTTGTTAGTCTTAAAAAGATAAATGTATATTTCACTTTTTAGACTTCATTATTTTGTTATTTATCTCCATTTATTTATTCTTTCTGTTTTTTCTTCAAATTTTGATGCCAATGATTTAATTTTTGATTTAAGAAGTAATTTACGTCCTACAGGAGTTCTTGTATAAATAAGTTCGGCGGTTCCAACAAGTGTATTCCATTGGACTTTAAAATATTCAGCGAACTGCTTTTTGCTTCCAATTAAATCTGGTAATGAATGGTAGTCTTTTTGAGAGAATAAATTTAGAAAAGTGCTTTTACGAATGATTATATACCTTGGGTTGTCTACCGTTCCAATAATTTCTTGAAGAGATTTAATAAATGTTGATTTTTCATAGGTTGTTCCGCCTTTTAAATGACAATAAATGGCTCCATAGTCATCAATATTAGAAACGACTGCCAATTTAGAGTCGTCTGTATGAATTACTCCGGTTTTTATTAACGATTTTAATAAGGCTTCTCCAATATACTGTATGTCTTTTGAAATGTCTCTGTATTTTATGTAAATGCTGAATGTTTTAAATGCAAGTTTGCCAAACACGATGACACCAAGCCCGCCAAAAAACATTAACCAATAGAGTAATTCTTCTTTTGTTCTTATGCGTTGTGCAGCGAGCTTGCTTAAACTTTGTAAAACTTCAAATCCAAAACCAACTAATCCAGAAGCAAGCATGGCTAATAGGTTTTTAATTGTACGATTGTAATATAGAGACTTAATTTCGTTATAGTTTTCCTTTTTTGGAAAAGGGATTTTAATTTCTTCGATCAAGCAGTTCCCATTTTCAAGAGCTTGTCTCCATTTTTTTTTAAGTTGGTCCCTTTTTGTGGAGCTATTAAGTATTTGGTTGTTAATAGTATTAATTTCTTCTGTAGTTAATATTGAGGTTGAGAAACCTAGGCGACCAATTCCACTTTCTATGCTTACTTTTTTATGGTTAGATATACCAACAAAAGTTTTAAATCGCCTTTTTAGTAATTGTAGATCATTCCCTCCATTTTTAACAGTAGGGTCTACACTGGATATGCAACAAAATTTTAGACTTTAAGTTGAATGACTATGCTGCCTGATTGTTGTTATACATATTTAATTCAAATTCATTAATAGTTTTATACCCTAAATAG
>NZ_JBXVVH010000033.1:0-17128 GCF_057219185.1 Lacinutrix sp. YIN62 | reverse complement strand
ATCTTCTGGTTTCATAAATGTGTTAAAGTTAATAAATAAAAAAATCTCGAGGGTGAATTAAACCCCGAGATTTTTAAACTTACACAGTTTATGAGATACTGCCAAAATTATATTTTTAATACATTATTTTCAATTCATTACTGCCTTTTGGCATATAGAAATAGAATTGTATTGGGTTTCTAAACACATCATCAGGATACTGCCGTGGCTATAAGTGGTGATTTTCCTTTAAATTCCAGATCATTGCTTTTACTCTCAAAGCAAACCAAACGGCCTTCATCATAAAAAACCATTTCGTAATTCTCTATAGGCAGGTAAGACATTTTCTCGTAATATAGCTCCCCTTTTTTAATTAAATCTTCTATTTCTTCTTCTGTTAAAAAATTAGCTTTTGCAAAATAAGCTAATTTGTGATAATACAATTCCCAATAAGTATTTTCATTCTTATTTTTAACGCTGTTTACAAATCTTTGATATTGTTCTAAAACTTTTTGTTCTAAAACTTTTTTATCTATTTTTTGTAAATCTTTACTATTATTCAGCGCTTCGTTTTCAAAAGGCATTTCTGCTTCAAATTCAAATTCTTTTTCAAAATAAGATTTTCCTTCAATATTCTCTTTTCTTACAAAACGACTATCTTTATCAAGTAATGGTGAACCATCTGAATTTCTTTTTAGATCATTTGTATTATATTTTAATAGTATGGTTTGCTGATTATCATCTACCCAATTATCCCAACTATCCCAACTATCTTTAGAGTTAAATTGACTTAATTCTATTGAAAAACTAGAATTCTCATCAAATTTTTCATTTTCATAGCTTTGCATTTTAACCTTTATGATTTGCTTTCCTTCTTTTTTAATGAGATGATTTAAAAATTCATATCTCTGAGATTGAATACTTAATTCATGATTTTTTAATACAATTTTATTATTCATAGATATTTCTAGCAAACCTCTTGAAACATTATGTCTAATTAAATATAATGGTGAATTAGTGATTCTATTAGAAACTATTTTTCTTAGCTCAGTCTTATAATCTATTATATTCTCTTTGTTTTGCTCACAACTTATCGTGCTGATTATCAATATAAGTAGTGTTATTTTTATTTTCATTATTCCCATTTAAAAAATTGTCTGATATGCATTCATTTAGTTTTACAATCAAAAACACTAACCCTACATTCAATTTTAATTCGTTTTGAAAAGGTCCTTTTTGATTATCAAAACCAATAACTATTGCTGTTTAATATAAAAATAGTAAAAGCACCTAGACATATAACTAGATGCTTTTATCATTTTTGAAATTTATCTTTTTTAATACATTATTTTCAATTCATTACTGTCTTTTGGCATGTAGAAATATAAAGGCATTTCTATATGGTGATAATTACCATCTTCTGCTTTATATTTAAATGATAATGCAGGTTTACGATTCTTTTCATTTTCTAAAGAAACAATTCTATTGTTTCCATAAAAAAATAGTTTAGAGTCATCATTTAATGTTAATTCTGTTTCATTTAAAATAAAATCACCTTCATCTCTAATGTCTTCAATTTCTTTTTTATTAAGTTGATTGTATTTAGCAAAATACTTAGCTTTACCATTATAAACATCCCAAAACAAAACTTCATCCTTTTGCTTTACACTTTCTATAAGTTGAGTATATTCTTTTATCAATTTATTTTTTAATAAATCAACATTAATAGAAGAAAGGTTTTTTGCCAGACTATTTATATTTGGAGATACATTAACTAGAGTCTGATCTATTTTAAATATAAATTCTTTTTCAAAAATAGTCTTACCTTCTAAAGTTTCATTCTTTGAACTTCTATAATTTATTATATATTTTTGAGATGAAAAATTATTATTATCCCAATCTTTTTTTGTATCTAATCTACTAATTCTAAAAGAAAATTTAGAATGTTCATCAAATATTGAATCATGTGTAGGAAATATTTTAATTTTAATTTGTTGTTCGCTTTTATTTGTTAATAAATGATTGACAAATAAATAGTTTTGAGAATTTACATCAAACTTATCGTTTCGTATAATTAATTGATCATTAATATAAACATCAGCTCTGCATTTAACAACATCGTAATCAATAAGATAAAAATATTGGTCATTTTGATTAGATAAACTAATGTTTAACAAATTACTTTTTGAATCTTTTGAAAATTGCATCTTTTTTTGATTAGTTTTACAGCTTATTCCTAGAATTAGCATTATATATAATAATAATTTCATTTTATTTAAATAGTTTCATTATGTACATACGATCATATTTTAAGTCAAAATGAGGTATTAAATTTCCTTTGCCTTTTTTATTTTTTTAAATATTTCTTCCAAAAATGAAAATTTAGCTTTAGCTTCATATTGTAATCCTGAAAAATATATTCTTTCTTGTATAAATGGCCCATGATTATTGTCAAAATCTATAACTATTGCTCTTTAATATAAAATAGTAAAAGCACCTAGGCGTATAACTAGATGCTTTTATCATTTTGAAATTTATATTTTTAATACATTATTTTCAATTCATTACTATCTTTTGGCATATAGAAATAGAATTGTATTGGGTTTCTAAACACATCATCAGGATCGTTAGGGTTTACTGCCGTGGCTATAAGTGGTGATTTTCCTTTAAATTCTAATTCGTTGCTTTTACTCTCAAAGCAAACCAAACGGCCTTCATCGTAAAAAACCATTTCGTAATTATCTATAGGCAGGTAAGACATTTTCTCGTAATATAGCTCCCCTTCTTTAATTAAATCTTCTATTTCTTTTTCTGTTAAAAAATTAGCTTTAGCAAAATAAGCTACTTTCTGATAATACAATTCCCAATAAGTGTTTTCATCCTTATTTTTAACGCTATTTACAAATCTTTGATATTGTTCTAATACTTTTTGTTCTAATACTTTTTTATCTATTTTTTGTAAATCTTTACTATTATTCAGCGCTTCGTTTTCAAAAGGCATTTCTGCTTCAAACTCAAATTCTTTTTCAAAATAAGGTAACCCTTCAATATTCTCTTTTCGTTTAAATTTCCCATTTTCAAGTAAAGGAAAACCGTCTTCGTTTTTTTCTCCTGTTAAATCATCGGTATTGTATTCTATAAAATATCTTTGTTCTGCGAAATTAATATTATTCCAGGCCTTTTTTGATGGCAAAGCACTTAAGTTAATACTGAAACTCGAAAATTCATCAAATAAATTATTTTTTGATGGATATATTCTTATTTTAATTTTTTGTTCCCCTTGATTATTAAAAAAATGATTTATAAAATGATACCCTTGTATTTTTGTGCTTTTCTTATAATCTTTTACAAACAATTTTCCATTAATTTCTATATCTATAAATGTTTTCGTGAAATTATATCCAAATAAATGAAAAGGTATATCATTTAAATAGTTTTTACTGGTTATTAAATCATACAATTTTTCCTTATATTTTATATTATTCATTTCTTTTCTATTTTGTCCACAAGCTATTACACTTATTATTAATATTAGGAATACTCTTCTTCTTTTTATTAGCATTATTTAAAATTTTGCATGAGATGCATACGCTTTGTTTTGTAATCAAATGGTTTTATAAAATTACCTTTATTTTCATATTCATTATTTAAAAAACTTGGGTAATAACCAAAAGCTCCTACTTTATATTCCGCTTTTAACTCGTATTGTAATCCAGAGAAATATAAGCGTTCTTGTGTAAAAGGTCCTTTTTGATTATCAACACCAATAACTATTGTTGTTTAATAGTAAAAGCACCTAGATATATAATTAGATGCTTTTATCATTTCTGAAGTTTATCTTTTTTAATACATTATTTTCAATTCATTACTGTCTTTTGGCATGTAGAAATAGAATTGAAAAGGTTTTTTATACAAACTACCATCATGCTGTTCTGCCGTACCTATTAAGGGTGATTTTCCTTTTAACCTTAAATCCTCTTTTTTACTCTCAAAACATACAAGTTTACCGTTATCATAAAATATCATTTCATAATTATCTTCAATTAGAGGGAAATTTGCTTGAGTATATATTGTTTTCGCTTCTTTAATAATGCTTTCAATATCTATAATACCTAATTCATTTATTGGAACTAAATAATTCGCTTCTATCAGATAGTTTGTTTTATTATACCAATTTTCCCAAAATATCTCTTCCTTCTTATTATTTACACTATTAGCAAACTTATTATACTGATTTAAAACCTTTTGCTTAAGACTATCTTGATTTACTTCACGTAAATCTTGTGCATTTGTCAAAAAATCATTCTTAATAAAGATATCATCAGTTTTAAACTGAAATTCTTTTTCAAAATAAGATAATCCTTCAATATTTATTTTTCTTTCAAAACTTTCAAAATTTATAGTCTCATCTGTATTGAATTGAAAAAGGAAAAAGCTATCCTCATTTTGATGGTAATTATTTCGTAATGCTCTATTTTTAAAATAAGAAACCCCTATACGAAAACTAGATTGGTTAGTTAATTCTTCATCAATTAAAGGTTTTACTATAACTTTTATTTTTTGTGTTTTTTCTTTTACAAAAAGATGATGAATACTAATAGGAGTATAATAAGCACCAGTATTATACCCAAATTCTTTTAATATAAGCTTATTGTTTATCAAAATTTCGATTTGACATCCTGAATATGAATAATGAAAATTATATAATGGTTTATTATCTATATCTTTAACGTCTTTATTGATATTTAATATTTTATTTTTATAATCAATCATTCCTATATTGTTTTGTGAATTACAACTTATATTTAAAATAAGAAAAAGTAATAATATTTTTTTCATAGTTATTCAAATTTTTGCATAATATACATACGCGATGTTTTATAATCAAAAGGATTAATAAGGTTCCCTTTATCATCCAATGTATTATTTAATATATCTGGATACCATCCTACTATCCCCACTTTATATTCCGCTTTTAACTCGTATTGTAATCCTGAAAAATATATTCTTTCTTGGGTAAAAGGTCCTTTTTGATTATCAAAACCAATAACCATTGTTGTTTAATAGTAAAAGCACCTAGATATATAATTAGATGCTTTTATCATTTTTTTAAATTATATTTTTAATATAACACTTCTAACTCATTACTATCTTTTGGGATATGCAAATAAAACTGCATTTTATTAGATTTTTGAGACTCTTTATCTTCTCGTTTAAATTCTAAATTAAGTACAGATTTTCCTTTTTTCTTAAGATTTGAAGAAGTACTTTCTAAAGTAACTAAACGACCTTCATCGTAAAACACCATTTCATAATCTTCTAGTGGTAAAAATGTAACTCTCTTATCTGAAAACACAAATTCAGCATTTTCATACAATTCATTTATTTCTTCTTCACTTCTATAATTTGCCATACATTCTAAATAGGCTTTTTTTATACATCGTTTTCCAAAAAAACGCTTCATCATCAGAGTTGTTAACACTATTTCTAAACCTATTAAAGTATGTGATTAGTTGCTTTTTTAATACTTCAGCATCTAAATTTCGTAAATCTTTACTTGTTTCCTGCAAATTGGGAAGCTTAAAAGGAATACTGGCTTCAAATTCAAATTCTTTTTCAAAATAAGGTTTCCCTTCTAGTCTTTTTTCTTTGATATATTCACCTATTATTGCCCCTGTTGAATCTTTAAGGAATTCATTAGATTTGTAATATAATATTTTTTTCTTTCCTTCCCATATATCATTATCATAATACGATTTTTTATCTAAAGAAATTAAATTACATCTAAAAAAAGATTGCTCATCAAAGTAATCTTCATCTATTGGTTTTATTTTAATTTTTAATTTTTGTTCTAATTCACTATTAAAATATTGATTGATGAAATGATTATCTTGTATTGCTTCAATATAAGAGTATGATTTTAAGAATAATTTATCATTGATATACATTTCAATATATACATTTCTGAAATCAAATGCATATATATAAAGTGGTGGTTCTGGATTTTTTTCTACTTCTTTATATAAGTTTTTGAATTCTTTTTTATAATTAACTGTACTTGTATTTTCCTGTTTTTGAGATTGACAACAACAACTAATAATACAAACAAAAGCGATTAATAAATATCTTAAGTATTGCATTTTTAATACATTATTTTCAATTCATTACTGTCTTTTGGCATGTAGAAATAAAATTGTATTGGATTTCTAAACACATCATTAGGATCGTTAGGGTTTACTGCCGTGGCTATAAGTGGTGATTTTCCTTTAAACTCCAGATCATTGCTTTTACTCTCAAAGCAAACCAAACGACCTCCATCATAAAAAACCATTTCGTAATTATCTTCAATAGAGGGGAAATTCGCCCATTCTGAAAATTGTTCCCCTTCTTTAATAATTTTTTCTATAAGTTTATAATCAAAATAATTTGCACTTACATAATATTCCATTTTTTGATATGTAAATTCCCAAAATTTATTTTTTTGCTTCTTATTTATGCTATTTCCAAATAAATTATATTGCTTTAATATTTTCAATTTAAGATCATCTTTATTCAAATTTCTTAAATCTTTAGCGTTTACTAAAGCTTCATTTACAAAAGGTATTTCTGTTTCAAACTCAAACTCTTTTTCAAAATAAGGTAATCCTTCAATATTAATTTTTCTTTCAAAACTTTCAAAAGTTACAGTTTCATCTGTATTGAACTGAAATAAGAAAAAGTTATCTTCATCTTGATGATATTTATCTTTTTCATTTTTATTTTTAAAATATGTAACACCTATCTTAAAAGATGCATTCTCCGTTAATTCCTTCGTTGACAAAGGCTTTACTTTTACTTTTATCTTTTGTTTTTTTCCTTTTTTTAATAAATGATTAATCGGTATTGGTGTATAATATGCTCCTATTTTTTGTCCATTATCTTTAAAAACTAAATTTTCATTAATTAATATTTCTATTCTACAATTTGAATATCGATAATGATAATTATAACGAGGTTTTTCATCTATATCTACAATACTTTTATTGATTTCTCTAAGTTGTTCTTTATAATTTACACCATTCATATTTTCTTTACTTTGTGGCTTACATCCTACATGAAATAAGATTAAAGCTAATAGAATTAATTCTAGTTTTATCATGATTTGAAAATTTGCATAATATACGTATGTTGCATTTTAGTTTGTATTAAACTTAGATATTAAATTGTAATCATGAAGGTATATTCTTTCTTATATAAATGGCTCATGATTATTATCAAAACCTATAATTGTTGCTGTTTAATATAAAATAGTAAAAGCATCTAGGCGTATAACTAGATGCTTTTATCATTTTTTTGAAAATTATATTTTTAATACATTATTTTCAATTCATTACTATCTTTTGGCATATAGAAATAGAATTGTATTGGGTTTCTAAACACATCATCAGGATCGTTAGGGTTTACTGCCGTGGCTATAAGTGGTGATTTTCCTTTAAACTCCAATTCGTTGCTCTTACTCTCAAAGCAAACTAAACGTCCTTCATCATAAAAAACCATTTCGTAATTTTCTATAGGCTGATAAGACATTTTTTCGTAATATATCTCCCCTTCTTTAATTAAATCTTCTATTTCTTTTTTTGTTAAAAAATTAGCTTTTGCAAAATAAGCTACTTTGTGATAATACAATTCCCAATAAGTATTTTCATTCTTATTTTTAACGCTATTTACAAATCTTTGATATTGTTCTAAAACTTTTTGTTTTAAAACTTTTTTATCTATTTCTTGTAAATCTTTACTATTATTCAGCGCTTCGTTTTCAAAAGGCATTTCTGCTTCAAATTCAAATTCTTTTTCAAAATAAGGTAATCCTTCAATATTTTCATATATTATCTTTTTCTTATTACTAGGAGCATAAGTATCAAAGTTTATAACCTCTTCAGCTGAGGTAAAAAAATCATCTTCAGTATATATTTTTTTTGAAGGAGATTTATATACTTTTATATTTATAAAATCATTAGTTTTTTCAAAAATTGTATCATATATAGGGGCTATATGTAATTTAATCTTATTTTTATTTTTAATATAATGATTAATAAAATGGATACCTTGTAAATCTTTAGAATAAGAATAATATTTTTTAAATAAAACATTATTAATTGTTGTTTTACAACTTATTGACGATGAGTTTATTTTAATAAAATAAAAAGGAAAATCATTTAAAAAACTTTCGTTTGTAGATAAATCATATAACTTTTCTTTGTAATCAATATTATTCATTTTTTTTTCTTTTTTATTCAACTCACAACTTATCGTACTAATTATAATTATAAATAGTGCTATTTTTATTTTCATTTTTTTCATTTAAAAAATTGCATGATATGCATTCGTTTAGTTTTATAATCAAATGGTTTTAATAGATTTCCTTTACTTTCATGTTCATTATTTAAAAACTCTGGATAATAACCAAAAACTCCTACTTTATATTCCGCTTTTAATTCGTATTGTAATCCTGAAAAATATATTCTTTCTTGGGTAAAAGGTCCTTTTTGGTTATCAAAACCTATGATACGTTCAATACCGATGAAAGAAGAAACATTTCCTTTTAAGGATAATTCAATTTCAGTCGGAATTAAGTGATATTTCTCACTAATCTTCCCTATAATTTCAGCTCTTCCCTTAATTTTCAAATCGGTACGAATCACATCTCCTTCTATAAAAGCTTCACCATTTTTAACTTCGGGTGGTGGTGGCCCAAAACCTAATCCACCTTTAAACTTAAGCGTTTTATTTTGTTTTACTTCATGCAAGGCTTTAGTTTGATCTCCAGCATTTTCATTAAGACTCCATGTATTAGTTAAGCAATTATATTTTACATTGATATCGGCACTAGCATTCACACTTAACGAAAAATTAGCCTTCAATTTATCTTTTAATTTCCCTTTTGGTGTGAACTCTTCTTCTATTTTCACTCCTAAAAAAGGTTTCGCTTGTAACGTAAATCGTATAATCAATGCCGTGTTACCATCAGCCATTTGCTCATACTCATATCCAAAATTACAGCTTACTTTAGGATAGGTAAAACTAATATTATTATCGCTTATTTTTTTAATAGCTTGCTTTAAGTTTTTGGCTTTTTTAAGCGATTTAAGCTTCATTCTACCCGTTATAAAATAAAGGACTACTAAGTCTAAAGCTAATGTGGCTAGTGATAATTGAAAAGCATAATAGTATAAAAAGTAATTATGAGGTGGTTTGGTTGCATAATTTATTACTTCTCCATTAATTTTATGGTGGTATCCTAGTTCTATAGTTTCGGTCTCGCTTTCTATAAATTTATCAACCAAGCCTGCTAAATCATCACTTAAAAACTTAAATTCGTCTTCATCATCACTACTTGCTAAATATTTGTGCGCCGCTATAAGTTCTTCTATAGGTTTCATCACCTTATTATATAAAAACTCAATTACGAGTTTAAGATAGTCATATAGATTCTGGTTAAACTCTATCAACTCAACCTTTTCTTCTTTGTAGAATAATACTTTTTCCGCAGCATAATTTATATGCACTGCCCATTGCAAATCTGGATAGATCTTAAAAATAGGTGTACGTATATATCTACAGCTTTTTATGAGTACTGGATAGGATATATGCTTTGCTCCAAACATATATTTTGCAAATACTTCTAGATAGGTATCGGCTTGGTATGGATAGGATAGCTTGAGTACTAACTTATTTTCTGCTTTGCTCACTACCTCTACAGGAGTTATACTGCCAAATAGTTTGCTTTGTACCGTTTCTGTAGGTATGCGCGTAATATCAAAAGTATTATCAATGTGAGCATTACTTGCATCTTGAGTATTATCAAAGCCTGCTTGTTGACATTCGGTTGTTTTTACATCTTCTAAATCTATAGTTACGTTTTGCGATGTAGCATTACTTCCTGCAACATATTCTAATATAGGTGTGGTATTGTTTATTTCTAAACTACCGTCTGTTGCTTGTTTTAAAAGATGAAATGCTCCACAATTATCACTTATTTTAATTGCAGTAAACCCACATTCCTCATAATTTTGACTTACTAATGTCGCTTCTTGTATTTCGGCTATTTGCGGAATCCATTCTTGTTCATCTTCATCAATCGCCCATTCATCTTTATAGTTTATTTTAAAAGTAATTTCTTTCTTTAATTTTTTTACTTGCTCCTCGGTATATGGTGCATGCATTATAGCCCGATTAGGGACTAAGGCTATACTTATTTTTCCGCTTTTTATAGAATCTTCATTGTTTTCTCCTTCTTTATGATTCAATGTATCTATCCATTGGGGATCTATGTATAGCTCATACCGTTGTTCTATATTATAATCCAATATAGGATTATCGCTATTACGGTTTACTGTTATAACCTCTTTTACTAACTCTTTATTATCTGCAGTTATTGTTAATTGTATATCATAATAGGGGACGTTATGTAATTTTATGTGTAAGTCTACAATAGTCCCGTACTCAAGTTCTTTTTCTAGTGATTGGATATTTTTCTCTATAAACTTCAGATTTTTCTCTTGCGTATTTACATCTTTTGTGCTGATTCTTTTTTTTGCATAAAAAGACATAATTTGAGGATCATCGACTGCTATTATAAATGCACCTTGAGACATCCATCCTGGGCGATAATTAACTCCTTCTAGCCAGATACCAGCACCTAGTTTATTCGATTTATAATTAATACTCCCAAAGGTATCTTTGCCCATATCTTTTTTATAGGTCGCTTTTATGTAGTGTGTGCCTATAAATCGTGTGTCTTTTTCAGTATATACTACGTCTTTATATTTTTCAGATTTTTTATTTAAATCAGTAAGGTGTTCAGCTAGGGTGTTTTTTTGTGTTTTTGTAGTTCCGCCTACTTTAAAATTTAACCATGTATTGGTTCTAAATTTATTATAGGCTTGCGCTATCCAATACACATTATTTTGTGTAGCTGTAGTATTAATTGCTTTTAAAGCTAAAATCTTAAAGTTTATTGCCTTATTTTTTGGGATTAAATAAACATAATATTCTCTGTAAATTTCTCGTCTAACCGAAGTATTATTAGTCGTGATTTCCTTATCAGCATATCCCTCTTCTTTTTTTAATGCCTCTCCTGTTTCATTAAATAAGTCTGTTTTCATCCTAGTGAATTTAAATCATGATTAATTATTTCTAAAGAGCTTGTTTCCTCACATGCCATTGGATTTATTTGCGCCATTACCGCTTCGTCGGCTGCTTCCTCATGAGCCGATGTAGCTTCTGCTGTTTGACCATGAAATGTAATACTTATACATGGTGCTCCTGCAATGGGACAGGTAGCCTTACTGTTCTCTAAAATTGGATTCCCCCCATTGTCTAGCGTTACTTTTTCATAAAAATCTTGCCATTCTGTGACCATAGGCTGACAAGGTTTATACCCGCCTGGGGTGGGTTGCAACTTGCATTGTCCAAAGGTTTTTTTTTGAAAAGGTTGTCCTATATCCATGGTAGAAACAATCATCTTTTTTTCACCTTCGGCGTCGTTCACATACTGTTTATGTTGGCTTATCGATACTATTTTATCTGGCATAGTCCCATTTTGGCACTCGCATTCTGCTTCTTGACATACTATTGCTTTTCCCATTGTTTTTAATTATTATAAAATTATTACCAGAATTCGTACCATTTCTTTTCGGCATCGGGATCTATATAAGTCCCTTCTTTCTTTTCATAGGCTATTTTACGCTGTGCTGTTTTATCCAAATCTTCTTGCCAAATGGCTTTAAAAGTTATGGTTTTATCAATATTATTTTGTGTATACTCTAGGTTGCCATCTATTCGTAATAGGCTATGATCTTTTGCGTCTAATTCGTATTTTATTGCTGTGGTTCCAGATTCTAAGCTTGCTGTGGTTTTTATATCGCCTTGGTAGTTAATAATTAGGCGGTTATTCTTTTTAAGTAGGGGTACCACCGTTTGATTACCATAAAAACGTAATTTCTGTATACCAGGAAACCATTTAAATTGCTTTTCTAAGGATTGCGTAAAGCTCTTCGTATAGTTTATATATAGTTTTGAAAATAGAATATCGAACAATACATCATTATGTAAGCTTTTTACGAGACTTTCAGGGCTTTCTAGAGCTTTAGAGATTTGTTTACAATGGTTTACAAATGGAGCTCCTGTATAGCGTTTTGCAAGCTCTTTTTGCTTAATTTCCCAACGTTTTTGTATTGTGTTGTGGTTGCTAACAGCTAACAGTTGTCCTGAAGTATTTACGGTAATCTCTAAAGGGTATAAACAACTGGCACTTTGCTCTGCCAACTGTTCCATAAAGCCATCTACTTGTTTCCCGTCTTTAAAAAAACGTTGCCGTTCTAAGCGATAATAAAACAGTTCTTTTTTATAGGCTATACACTTTAACTCTATGAGGTACTGTATTGTTTTTTGTTCATTATAATTAATGTACATGCCATAGGTACGATGTAAAAAACTTGTTTTATTAAGGATTAACCAATACTGTATTTTTTTTAGAAAAGATTTTTTCTCTTCTGGTATAGTAGGAGGGGTTGGTTTTGGAGGCGTTTTAGTCTCAATAGGTAAAGAAAGGGGCGTATTGGGCATTGTTTATTTTCGTTTAATTATTTAGTGTCATCGTATACTTTTCTATTGCCGTCTTTTCTAGGTTTCATAGGCTCTTGTAGTTTTAGGATTTCTCTTATTACAGGAATATAATGCCACCAACTAGATAGTTTAAAATTCTCATAGGTAAACGATGTATGTAAGTATTGATTTCTCAATGCTCTTATTAGTTGCATATCACTTAACGTTGTATAATCGACTATAATGGGTTTTTTTAATTGATTTATTTTACGTTTTGGTGCTACAACTTCTGTATTATCTTTTGCGTGTTCCACCATTTTAGCGTCTAAGATTAAAGAAGCTCTTGTCTGTTGTGTCTTTGTTTTCTCAGCTTCGCTTTCTTTTATTAATAGTGCTATGTCTTCCTTTTTTTGTTCCAGAAGCTCTTTTTCATTTTGCTGGCTATTAAATTTTAATAGATCTACAGCCTGTACCCCTTCATCTTTCCCCTTAAATTCTGCTTCTATACGCTTTTGTACTTCTGTTAATAAATTACCTTTTACAGCAAACTTGTTGTTTAATGATGCAGTATCAATCTTCGCTTGATATTTTTTGGACAATTTAGCCATTAACTGTAATGCTATGACACTGTATGCGTTAGTTAAGTTTTTTCTTTTACCCCACACTTCATCTCGTGTCCAACCATCTTCAATCTTTATTTCATCTCTTTTATACCAACCTTCTGCTATAAAATCATACGCTATTTTTTCTGCTTCTGATTCGTTATTACTTAGATCCCATAGCAACGTATTTTCTTGAGGAATATTAGCTAAATAACCGCCACCAATATCAGAATGCACTCCAGGTAGACTAATAGTTAATCCTTTAGCACCTGCACTTTCTATACTTGTTAAATCAAAATTATATCTTATTTCATCCTGCGCTATTAAATGTACCGTTTTATGGGCATGATACATTTGGTTTAGCTCCAAATCTGTATGATCATTACTGTGTTTAACACCATGAGAAGACACTGAATCATATAAACCTGCAAATCCTATTTTTACGGTATTTATCGATATCCTTCCTTCTTTTAACGCTTCTCCTAAATAGCCATAAGCAGGATTATCAATCACTTGTAATTCTCCTTCTCTATCTCGAAATTCATAATGAGAAGCCTTTTTTTTAACTTGTGAGACAAAATGCCGCGCAGCTACTGCTCCACGACTAAAACCATAAACATCAAAATATACTTGATCTATAAGTTTAAATTTATTTTCATCTTTACCATTTGATTTTACTCTTGGCAAAATTTCATTTACTATTTGTGTACAAGCTTTTTTAACCTTTGCAGGAACCCCTGTACTCCCCATCCCTAGCGCTGCACCTATACCTGCATCACTATTGAAACCCTCAGTACCAATACCTTCTATATAGAGTTTAAAAACATTTGTGTCTTCAGTTAAATAGTGAGGTTCTAATCGTGATACGTTAGATTCGTCTGAGTTATAGCTATTATCTCCGTTACTATCGTCTTTATGTTCTTCATAAGCTTCTTTATATTCCTCTATAGTTTCTCCCGCTTCCATTTCTATAGCTTCTCCTTTATACGCTTTGTATGCTCGTACATTTTTACGATTATTCCCTGTACCATCAAAAAAAATTCCTATAACAATACTACTACCTCGCTCTATAGCTGTTCTAGTTTGCTTGTATTCTCCAAAAATAATTCCACTCATATTATGATTTATATAAAACTCGTTTTACGGTATTTTGTTCTAAGTGTATTTCTTGTCGGTTAGTTCCTGTTATTAGATAGAGCTTTAGTCTTTTTATATTATTATCCATATAAGTTTCTATCTCAAAACGACCTTTATTATCGTTTTCTTTAAAGGCTGTTACTATAGTATTGTAATCAATATCTTTAAAAATACAGGTGGCTACAAAAGCTTCTTTTACTTGATCTGACTCTTCCCATTGTATTCTGAATTCTTTGGGTAAAGCACTATTTATGGTATCTTCATTTATTTCCAAATCATCATCATCTATTCGATACTCTTCCCCATTAAATGCATACGCATATAAAAAAACCATATGTGGATCATCTTTTATGTGTATACTCCAAGTAAATTTTTGTCTATAAGTTTGCCATTTTTTAAAAGATAGATTCCCAGCTTTATATTGTGTTATTATTTTGGGTGGTAAGCGATTTGTATCTAGTTTAATATATTTTTCTCTATCCTGTTCTCCATGCGGATTATATTCTTTCCAAATTACTTCTGTTTTTTCAGCTTGATAGAAACCTACTTCTCGTTGAAATCCACTAGGTCCTGTAAGCCAAAGAGCAACTGTACCTCCTGGAGCTACATTAACAATAAAGTTTAATTTATGAGAGGTTAAAATTTCTCCTTTTCTTCTAATTTTAAATCCTTTTTCAAATATTTCTGCTATTTTTTTATGATCTAATTCAAAATGACCTTCATAAAATTGATTTTCGAGATAGGAGAGCCATACCAAATGAAGTTCTTTAGGAAGCGCTCTTTCGGTATCACCTGTAATAGAACCCATTTGCCCCCAGCCTTTATTAAGTACTCCTTTTCCTCTAATACCAGTGTCTCCTAAGGTTCCATAATGTAAGGTTGCTGGAAAATTTTTAGGAGCATTTATAGATACAGACCAATTATATTTTTTATCCATTTTATTGCTTTTGCAGTTTAATGCTAATAATGCGAAAAGTATTATTAATATCTCGTGTTTAATTTTCATGTATTCTTGCTTTTCTTTTTTTGAACGTAGTTTTTATGTGCAAAAAAAACAATTGCTGTAGCTATTAATACTACGGATTGAAAAACAAATTGCGCTATAAAATTCATTCCAGAAACCATTGTGTTTCCTGCCGTATCGCTATTAAAATTTTGTGAATCATGAGATAATTTGTCTATTGTATAAATTATTAATGTTAAAATACTATTGATTAATAGCCACCAAAAAATCACTGTATTTAATTTCGTTTTTATGTGATATGTCTGATACAGCGTATATGTTAAAATGGCTAGCGTAAGTATTAATGATATTGGTGCCGTAAAATATGCGACTAACGCTAGGTATACATTTGTGTTCATTTTTAATTTTAATGACGTTCTAAAAACAAGAGTGTATAGTATAAATCCCACCAATGTTAAGCTGCCTATAATTACAGTATTCTCATTCATTGATTCTTAAAAAAAGCAGTTATTCATGATCAGCTTTTATATTCACTTTTGTAGCACCAGCAAGAGTCATATTATCTTTAGCAGATTCTAAAGTTGCTTTCTCAGAAACTTTATTTAATTCTGTCGCTTTTATAACATAATTTTGATACGCTACTTTTTTTATATTTAAGCCCCTTTTTATAATCGCCATTTTAAAATAAATTAGATTTTTCTTTTGCGTTAATATGGACTTTTTTTGCACTCAGCATATTTATTTCTTCTTTTAAGCTTTGCATGTTTATCTTGTCGGCATATTCTGTGGATTCTTTTGATTGTATGTCAAATGTATTATCCGCAATTTGTTTTATATTATTTGCCTTTTCCTTAATATCTTTTGATGCGGTTTGTAAAATGTCATTTCCTGCATTAGAAGTTATGTTTCGGCCTGCGCTCTCATCTATGTTTCCTCCAGCGTTAACTATAATGTTTTTCCCAGCGGTAATGTTTAGATTTTCCCCTGCTATAAGATTAATATCCTTAAGGGCATTAATGGTAATGGATTCTCCTTTTGTATCTATAATAAAGTGATTTCCTTTTTTATCGGTAACTGTAATGCGTTCACTATTAGGAGTATCATTAAACTCTAGTATATGCCCGCTTTTAGTAATAATACTTTTGTAATTATTTTTATCTTTTCCTCCTGCACCTGTAGTTCCATTGAATAAACTTCCCATTACAAAAGGGCGGTTGGGGTCGTTATAACGAAAGCCAACCATTACTTGATCTCCTATTTCAGGTATAAATACATGCCCACGATTTTGCGCGTGGTTGTCGCTACGTCCTGCATCGGGAGTCATTACACGTAGCCAAGAGGTTTTCATAGGACCTGTTTGCCATTGAAATTGTACTTGAACCCGTCCTTTTTGTTTCGGATCGTCGTTACTTAGTACCGTTGCTATTTGAGACTGTGCGATAGGTAAGGTTACTTCAGGTTCTGGTAATAGTGTTACGCCAGAAGATATGGCTTCAAATGTATTGTTGTATTCACTAGATCCCGTTGCATGATGCGTAATTTTGGTGATAATAAATTCTCCGTAATTTTTAACATCAAAAGCGCCAATACCGCGTTGTGCAGCAGTTACTTTTATTACAGAGCCTACTGTTAAACCTTGTTTTGTGCTGGTTCCACTAAGTACATTTGCAGTTGCGACTTTACTTCCTTGTTTGTTTTTAACAATGGTATCTATTTCACTTTTATCTTTTACCCGTGTTTCAGAATAGCCATTGGTATCTATAGAAAATAGTTCTTTAGAAGCTTGAAACGCATAACTGGCTAGTTCATTTAAACCCGCAACGTCTCCTCGTGTTTTCGATTCGTTTTTTGCATCGTCTAG
>NZ_JBXVVH010000032.1:0-21581 GCF_057219185.1 Lacinutrix sp. YIN62 | reverse complement strand
TCTAATTCTTGTCCAACTAATTTTACATCTGCTTTCAAATAACTTAACTCTACTGCTTTCTGTTTAAACTCTAACGTGAAATGACGTGATTTTTGTCTCATAATTCTCTAAGTTAAAATCAAGCAAGATAGTAACTCAACTTAACGTCCAATCTAAGATAGCAAGTCCATTTTGCCTACTTGGATTGTTAGTGGATTAACTGAAGAGGCTTTTAATGCGTATAAAGAACCTTTTAAAACCATAGAAAGTAGAGCACCTATTTGGAAGTTTGTTTCTCAAGTTCCGTTTGATGGGAAACCAGAACTAACCTCTGCTATTGTTAAAAACTATAGGGCGCAATTGCAAAAGTCTAAGATTCCAAAATTATTTTTTTATGCAGAACCAGGTGCGTTTATGCCAGAACCTGTGCGTGATTGGGTAATTGAGAATATTCCAAATATGGAAGTTGTTAATATTGGTGCGGGGACCCATTTTATTCAAGAGGATAATCCAGAATTGATTGGTGAAAAAATTAAAGAATTTGTTTTAAAAATTTAAATTAAAGCGATCAGGATTACAAATATAAAAAGCGGTCTAAAATCTAAGATTTTAGACCGCTTTTTATATTTGTAAATGATTTTTTTCTAAAAGTTAACAGTTTCTAGAGTGGTAACCTCTCCTATACTAACTTCTACATTTTCTACTATAATTGCGGGTAAATTTAAAGCTGTATCAGCTTCAAAAGTTACGGTATATGTTCCTTCTGGAACCCCGCTTAATAAAAATTCACCTGAATCATTGGTAAAGGTTGAAATTTCATTAATATCATTTTGAGCTGTCACGAATGTTTGAGTTCCAAGCGGTAATACGCTGCCTGAGATTGAGCCTGTTTCTGAAGTTATTGATGCTCTAATTACTGGTTTTAATTTGTAACTCCCATTTCCTGTTTGCAATATAGATTTGTCTACCTGAAAATCTAAAGTAAATTCATAAGCGATACCTTCTTCAAGAGTTTCGTTTACCTGAACCTTTAAGCCAGATTGTTCTGCAGAAGGTGTGTCTAAAGGAAATGTTTCACCATCAACAACTATTGTGTTATCATCTCCTAAAATAAGTCTTATTTGACTAATGCTACCAGCAGGAATATCTTCATCTACTAATAAAACATTTATACCCGCTGTAAGCTCTAATAAGTCATAAATTCCTGCGTTTACGTCAGAGAAGAAGGTCTCTTCTTCGTTATCATTGTATTTAATTACTACATTTTTTACATCTACAAACACAGCTTCATAATCACCTGGAGCATCTGTTAACGTAATAGCCATTCTGGCGGTTCCATTTTCTTCATTATTGTTTGAGTCATCATCGTCATTACAACTCGAGACACAAATTAATGTGAAAAATAGTACTAAAAACTTAAACATGTTTTTCATAATTTTAATATTAAATGGATTTTATATGTTTAATAAGTTACGATAAGAAACTATAACGGGATTGTTTTTAATAAAAATTCAAGTTTATTTTAACTAAATTTTAACATTTAAAATAAGTGTTATAGAAAATACTTGATTTAAAGAGGATTAAATTAATAGGGAAGAGCATGAATATAATATAATTTTCAAGACAAACAAGTCTTAATCTACAGGATAATTAATACTGTGTTAATGTAATTTAATGATTGTTAGGGTTTTACTTGAGTTTGTTCAGTTTTAAACTTATAGTATTTAATAATTGATTTTTAAAACCCTTAATTATTGTCGCTGCCAAGAGTTGGTATATCTATTAAAAATATAATAGCTCAAACTTTGTTTAAAAAAGCTTGAGCCAATATTTAATGAATATTAAAAGCTAATATTTAGCTTTTTTATTTTAATTGAATATTTTTCCTTACTGTATTTAAGGGTGAAGTTTTAAAAATATTAAATAAGTATTATACAAGGCGTTATTTTGTTACCGAAATCTTAAATTGTCCTTCGGTAATTTCTATGATATCTGAGCTGTCTTCTGAATTGTATAATTTTACAGAAAACGCACCTTCAATCAATTGACTTAGAGATACTAAAGTGCCTAATAAATAAGCGTTATCCTCTTGTGAATTAGTGATTTTAAAAGAATTTCTGGATTCTATTGTACCGTAAGATTCGTAATGATTATCGCCAGTTACAATAGGGGAATAGTTTATTCCAATTTGTTCCATCATTCCATAATCCTCGTTATCTATTGAATATTCGTAATTTCCAATTGAAAACATGTCATTGAATACTTCAGATGAATTTAAGGGGCTAAACTTATATCCCAATGATGGATAAGATTATTTTTTTTATGAGTTTGGTTTTTTTTTAGTAATATAAATTATTGATTTGTAGTTTATTGTTCTTAAGCATAACTACAATTTAAAATTAATTTTACAGTATAAATTGATAAACAATATTTAATGTTTTAAAGGTAAATGTAATTATATTTTGTGTGGTTTTTTTTGGTGAAAAGAATTTAGATAAAAGTTTGGTTGATGTAAAGTGTAGTTCAATCTTTATAAACTACTTTTTTTAAAACTAGTAGTCTTAAAGGGAATAATATGATTATGGTTAAAGCTGTAGATATTAAATATTGTAACCCAAGTTTTGTTCCTGTATTGAATAAAAAAATTGCTAATAAATAAAATACTACTAAATAAATTATAAAGCGGATCAATTTCTTTAAGTTATGTTTTGTTTGAAATATATATTTATTTTGTACAGTATATAAAAACAAATAATTTATAGCGTATATCGAGACAAAAGACATTGTTTCGGAGGCATTTAAAACTTCGACTAAGAATATAATTCCTAAAAAAATAAAACCATAGCTAATGAGGCTTAATAAGATGTACTTTACAGCTAATTTTCTGGTTTTTTTATCTAATATTTTTTTTAGCATGATTATATTTAGTCACTAAAAAATTAGGGTTTCTTTTTTTTAGCTAAAACGATTGTCCATGGGATAACAGATTCAACAGCTATTATTTCTCCGTAATTTTTTTCAATTAATCTTACGATTGATTTTTTTGACCAATGATTTAGATGGCCAGGAGTATTTCCTAGGTCTTTAAGATATTTGAATCTGCATATATTTAAAAACCTCCAGAGTGGTTCACGAGGAACTCCTAAAATTAAATATTGTTTTGATATTCTTTTTAATTCAGACAGAGCTGCTTCTGGGTAATCTAAATGTTCTAGTACTTCAAGTAAAAACACTAAATCAACAGAGGAGTCTTCATATTGTAATTCATAAGCACTTTCTTGAAATATTTTTAATTTGGGGTTGTTTTTTTGAGCTTTTTCTACAAGTTCTTCAACATATTCTGAAGCAGATAAACTCTCAACCATTTTACTTAAACGTACTGTAGATAATCCTTCTCCAATACCTATTTCATGTGCTGTTTTAACATTGTTAGTTTTAGATAATAATCTTTTAACGGCGTTAAAATAATTATTAACTAAATATTTAGCAATAAACCCTGAGTCTTCATATTTACCAGAAAAATCTTCAGTTTCTGGTTTCGCTGTTAGTTTAGAATGATCAATTTTCTTCAAAATAATTCTTTTTAATAAGGTAAAGTAATTTTTCTTGGTTATTGCGAATGCGGTTGAGCATATCGGCTAAAAAAGCTAAAACAAATAATATTACCGACATTCCTAAAAGCGACAAAGCAATAATTCCAATACTCTTATATGGTGTAATAACGTCGTTTAAATACCAATGAATTGCAACAAAACCTCCAGAAATCATAGAAATTAAAAGTACAAAATAGGCCATCCACGAAAAAAACCTAAAAGGATTATAATCTTTTAAACACTTAAAAATTATAATTGAGGTCTTAAACCCATATTTAAAAAGGTTATTAGCTATTCGAGAGACTCTTTCTTCAAAGTAAGTAACATAAACAGGTATTTGTTTTACTCTATAACCTTTATTTAGTAAGTCTAAAATGGTCTCATGGGTATAGGTGAAATCGCCTTGTAAATTCAAACTCAATAAACAATCTTTAGAGTATGCTCTATAACCACAGGAAGCGTCTTTAATTTTTGTTTTTCCAACAAAGCTTACAATTTTACTAATTTGTTTATTGCCCCAATACTTTATTTTGGGCATTTTAGAAGGTTTTGCATTCGCAAATCTGTTGCCAATACAAAAATCTACTTCATGGTTGATTATAGGTGTAATCATCTCTTCGATTTGATTAACATCAAATTGGCCATCGGCATCTATACTAACAAGGATATCTATATTTTTTTTTAAAGCATAATTCACTGCTGTTTGGAAGGCACTACCAACACCTTTATTGTAATTATGATCTATTACTGTAGCATGAGCTTTAGTAGCCTCTTCTCTAGTTTTATCTGTACTTCCATCATTAATAACGAGTAATTCTGGCACTATAGAATTAGCTAGTGTTTTTGGTATAGATTTTAATACTTTGTAAATAGTTTCCTCTTCGTTTAGAGCAGGCATATAAACTATTATTTTTTTTTGGGGTGTCTTTTTCATAGTAGGTCTAAAGGTGTTTGCTTAAAATGAGATAATTAAGTCTCAATTCGTTTGCAATATAAATGAAGCTTATAATTTGAGCGGTATAAATAAACCATTCATCTTTTATTTTAAATTTACTTACTAACAAATAATAACCTAATAAAAAACCAGGTAAAAGAATTAGCCAGTACCTACTAAAACCAGTTCCTGCGATAATTAAACCTAGCATTAACAAAATTATAGATGCCAAAAGAATTTTTAGTCCTTGGGTATTTAAGTTCTTTTTATAACCATAAATAAATCCTAGAATAAGAAGAACACTAAGCGCATAATTTCGTAGACCTGTTATTGGTACAAAAAGGGATATGAAAGCAGGAATGCCATTTATTTTACCCACCTCATGATGTTGAATTAAACCAAGGCCAGATTTAATATTATAAAGGAGTTGATTATCTGTTTTAAATCTGTTGAAATAACTTATTTCTGATAGATTCTGGCTTTCAATATTATAAACATATTTGAACCAAAATAGTAAAGGAGTACTTAGTATAAAACCAAATATAATCAGTTTATAAATAGATTTACTATCCCTAGATTTATAATGTTGGAAGAATTTGAATAATATTATTACACCAAGTACAAGGTATAAATATCTCGTAATGGATAATAATAAAAATAAGGCTAGTGTTTTTAAAAAAGTACCTGTATTGATCTCAGAATTTGAGTAATACATAAAGCTCCAAAAACAAAAGAATAAAAGGGCTTCTGGGTATAAACTTGTAAAAAAGGTAATCCCAACAGTATTTGTGGCAGTAAGCGCTAATATGGCTAAGATTATTCTTTTGTTAAGGTGTTGTTTTTTTAGAAATAAATAAGTGAATCTAAATCCCAAAAACATCAATCCAATATTAAAAAGCTTATGCAAAACAAAACCTAAGGAAGGGAATGAGTTAACTTTAAAAAAGGCCATAATAAAAGGAATAATTGGGCTAACAGTAGAAGGGGAGTTTACTTGATAATAGCGTCCAGACAATATGTTGTCTGCAATTTGAGCATAAGTTAATTCATCTCCTTGAAGAGGTAAAATAAGAGAGCGTAGTGCAGAAATAAAACTAAGGAAGAAGATAAGTGTAAATATTTTTTCTTGTTTAATAGCATTTAAAATTTTCATATTTTTTAATATTCTAGAGCTTATATTTTAAGGGATCTGCTTACACTTATTTTCTTCGTGCAAGATACTTTTATTTTTAAATAATGAAATATTTAAGCCGCTTTATTCTACTCTTACTAAAAAAACATGTATATATGTAAATGCAAAAAGCCTCTTTTTATAGAGACTTTTTATGCTTTAGGTGCTTTTTGTAATGATTTTTTTTCGGGCTTCCTTTATTTGTTTAAGATTAATTATGTTGTTTTGCCTGCGCATCCTCAATCATATCTTGATTTGCGCTTATTGCCATTTCTACTCTTCTATTTTGTGCGCGTCCTTGAGTCGTACTATTATCATATCGCGGTGCGCTTTCTCCAAATGCTTCGATGTTAAAACGCGAAAAAAGTACGCCTTTTGAACTTAAGTATTTCGCTACAGATTCTGCTCTTTTTCTTGATAAGCTAAGGTTATAGTCGTCGTTTCCTGTATTGTCCGTATGCCCTTGTATGGTAATGTTTGTATCTGGAAACTCAAGAAGAACCGTGGCGATTTTATCAAGATTTAATTGCGATTTAGGCGTTAAATCTGATTTATTGGTGGCGAAGTTAACACCACTATTTTCATCAAAAATCACATGAATCCCTTCGCCTACGCGCTCTATTTCTGCACCAGGAATTGCTTCTTCAATTTTTCTAGCTTGTTTGTCCATTACATTGCCAATTATGCCGCCACTAACACCTCCAATAGCAGCGCCAATAAGCGCTCCTTTAAGGTTGCCTCCTATAATTCCACCTGCAATTGCACCAGCAGCGATACCAATTCCAGCGCCTTTTTGAGTTTTATTTGCATTTTTTATAGCATTACAATTTACTAAAAGTAAAGTCATCGTAATTATTAGGCTTGTTTTTAATATTTTTTTCATGTCTAGAAATTTAGTTTTTAATTATAATAAGTTAGAGGACTACGTTATTTGAGATTTTTGACATATACATTACAACGGTAAATGGTGCGCCTTCGTGTTCCAAGTCCAATTCTATTTTCATATTGGTTTGATTTAGGCTTTTTATTTTCATACGATACCCTCTATTCATAGGATCTAATGATCTGTTTTTATTATCAGTATATTTGAATTGGATAGCACGTTCTATATCCGAATCAAAATAGGACCATCGTATCCGAGCTGTTGTAGATTCACAATTTGAAGCATTGGATGCTAAAGTAAATTTACCAGTATAATTGTTAGGAATGAACATCCATATACTGTTTTTAAAGCAATAAGAGTCTGCCATACCGAACATAAATGCTTTATAAGTCCCTTCAGCTCCAAAAAAATCTATTTTATCAACTCGCCATTCTCCTTTTAATGTTTTTTTTCCTGGAATGCCATTAAGTTCTTTTGTTGATCCACAGCTAACGAGTATCGAAAAAATAATACTAATTGTGATGAGTTTTTTCATAATATCTATTTTTTATTATCTAATATTTTTTAATGATTGTTAGTTCTTTATTTAATGAAGCCTTATGTGTTTGTATAAAATGGGTGCCATTTTGTATGCGAGGATTTTTAAAAGGAAACATAAACATAACAAAAGGACAACTTTTTTAATTAAGTATTAATATATTTTATAAGGCTATTCATGGTGCAAATTTACCAATAAAGATAAGATGTTCGGTTAGAAACAAACTGTTATTTCTTAATTTTAATTAGGTAAAGGGAAAAGAATATTAAGAAAAAATGAATCTCCATATTTAATAACAATGCGTAAATTCTAGAGAGGTATTTTATCAAAAATTAAGTAATATCCTTTTTAGCGTTTCTGTATCAGACAACCAAAGCTTGTTATAGAAGAACTAATTTAAGAGGTGTTCTAAAATTTAATTCAAAAATATTAATGCTAGTCATAACAAAATAAAAGCCCTAGAAAAGACTATTTTGGAAAATTTTAGTACTTTTTGAAGCGGTTATAGTTTATGTTAATAGTTATTTTATCAGTTTTATTAAATTCGGATATAAAATTCCTGTCTTTCCTTTATTGACTTTAATCGCAAAAAATATAGGTAATATTATATTCAAGGCATAAAGCCCCATGAATATATAAAACAGAATTTGATAATATCCATAATGCATAATTTTAAATATAGCGGAAGTAGTAATTGAAATAAAACTCAAAATAGACCAAACGATTTGAAAGTTCAATAAGTTAGCTCCGATTTTTTTAAGTCCAATTATTTTATCTTTTTTATTCATCCACATAATTAGAGGAATAATTATGTTTCCAACAGGAATGGCTATAAAGGTCAGCACAGTAAGATGGAAAATTGCAAGATAAGTTTTGTCAGTTTGTTTTCCGTAATCTAAAATGTCTTCTGCGTTTATGTCAAGAGCTTTACATATCAAATTGAGCGTTTTTCCACGAGGTTCACTTTCATTATTTTCAATTCGTTGAATTGTTCTTAAATTAATCTTTGCAGATTCAGCTAAATCTTCTTGAGAAAGAAGTTTTTTCGTTCTTAATTCCTTAATTTTTTTTCCAATTTCACTCATAATTAATTTTGATTTATTGTTTTCGTAAAACTAGCTATGAAACGATCTTCTTGATAGCGGTTTCTTTGCGGCATATTTGCGGCATTCTTGTCAATTTATTGATTTTGTTGAGTTTTTTAGAATGTTTGTTAAAGATACCGTTACACAATTTAATGATTAGAGTTTACATTAAATCAGGCGGATTTATGAAATCCTTATTGGCATTTTGTTTTATTTACTCAACAGGTTAAATTCAAAATTCATTAGGTTGATAACCTTCAACTATAGTTACCCAACCTTCCGTAATACTTTGTCTTAGTTTTTGTACATCTTTACAGCTTTCTTCATAGTACCATTTATTTGCCGAATCAAGATTATCAAATTCATATATAACCATATGATTTAGTTTAGTTGTGCCTTCTATTGGTTTTATAATGTTAGAAACTATGACTTTAGGATTATATTTTGATTTCTTATCAGAAGCCTTAGATCGTTTTGATAATTTGTCAATTTCGTCACGATTTGTGATGTTGTAATTATATATTATATATGCTGACATTTAATTTTATAAATTATTCGTTTTTTATAACAATTAGACAAATCATAGAAATGTTTTAAGTGCTTATTTAGTGGTATAGTTTACATCAGCTAAAGCTTAGATTGATACTAAATTAGTTGATTTTTTGAAATCATTAACTTGAGCAGGGCAACTATTGTTAGTATTTGTTACTTACACGAGAATAATTCCTTTATAGGCATAGGGGCATCATTTATTATTTCGTATATTATATTAAAATCTTTTTTCTCGTTACTTTTAGTAATCATATAATTTCATTTTTTGAAAATAGGCACTAATTATTGTATGTTAATAAGTTATTAATACAAACCTATAAGGCTAGTCTAAAGCTAACAAATAATATAGATAAAGCAGTTCATTTAAAAAATAAGATTGCTAAATATTTTGTCAAGATATAAGAATAATTATTGAACACATTTTATTTTATCATAATTCTTGGGATCTACCCTTTGTTAATGATTGTGTTTTTTATAATTTTTTAATTCAATTATTTTTTGAATTTTGTAGATGTGTGGAAGCTTTATCTTTAGGGTAAATAAATTATAAAGGGAAAATCATTAGCATCTCATTTTTCACAATTATAGTATTTTTAATACTTCAACGTATCCGCGTTTTTCTCTCAAATGGATTAGTTTGAAATTTAAAATATCACTCCAATCTATTTAAGGACTAAACTATCCTTGGCCTTGATTAATGAAAGCAATTTGAAAAAAACAGGCAGTTTAAAGTTCATTTGATATTTTGTTGTTGTCTCCTGGTGTCAGTTCAATAACATTTAATTTATACCTAACGGTGTTTTTGGTTCAATTTATTTTTCAAATATAGCAACTGCTCTAACAGGGGAACCTGTTCCGCCTCTAATTTTTAAAGGGAGTCCAATAAATCGGAATCGTCCCCTTCCAATTAATAAATCAAGATTTATCATATTTTCATAATGGGTAAAACCTAATTCTCCACAAATATGATGCACTTCTTTATTTGATAGTTTTGGAACACCTGGAGACATTGTTTCAACTCCAAATGCCGAAATTTTCCTTTCTCCTAACCAGCGAGCGGTTTCGATAGAAATACCAGGGCCATTTCCCCAATCTATTCCGTTATAATGTTTTCGGTAATGGTCTGTGTAAATTAAAACCGTATCCCCTTTTTTAATAGCCAGACCTTCTTTTTTACAAGCCTTTTCAATTTCAATTGGAGTGATTAATTCTCTTAGTTTTTTATGTGAGAAATCCAAACAAATTCCTTCTGTATAAAACATAGATAAAGGCATTGTATCTATTGATTGCCCTTCATATTCTTTTGCCATATGATTTATGGCGTCAACGTGAGTTCCTGTATGTTCTCCAAGTTCTAATTTATGTACAGCAGGAGTTCTTTTTTTAGGGTTCTTAATGCCATCCCATTCTTCGTGAGAATTGTGGATTTCCATTTTAACTTGTGGAAGATCTTTAAAAACGGGCATTCCTGCATAAATTTCTTGACTTAAATCAATAATTTCTATCATTTAGTTTCGATTTTTCAAATGCTTGCACTCATTATTTTTTAATACAATTGCATAAGCCTTCCTCAAAGCTAACAAAATAGTATAAATAAAATAACTTGCTTTTTTTATTTAAGATTATTAAGCATTTTTGATGAAATCTAAGAGTAGGGCTTTTAACTCAAAAGCACTTGTGTTGGTTTTAATAAAGTGAGGCTGCCTAAAAAGACAGTCTTTTTAGACAGCCTCTTGTTGCTTGTTTTATAGACTTTTAGTTAGACATGGTGTGGTAAACATTTTGAACATCATCGTCTTCTTCTATTTTTTCCAAAAGTTTTTCTACATCAGCAACTTGTTCAGTGGTTAATGCCTTTGTGACTTGTGGAATACGTTCAAAACCAGAAGACAGTATTTCGATGTTACGGTTTTCTAATTCAGCTTGTATAGCTCCAAAATTTTCAAAGGGAGCGTATATTAAGATCCCATCGTCGTCAGCAAAAACTTCTTCTGCTCCAAAATCTATAAATTCTAATTCTAATACTTCAGGATCCAGTCCTTCAATTGGAATTCTAAAGTTACAGGTATGATCAAACATAAATACAACAGAGCCAGAAGTCCCTAGGCTTCCATCGCATTTATTAAAATAACTGCGCACATTAGCTACAGTTCTTGTATTATTGTCTGTTGCGGTTTCTACTAAAATGGCAATACCATGTGGGGCATAACCTTCAAAGAGTACTTCTTTATAATCGCCTTGCCCTTTTTCACTTGCTTTTTTAATGGCCCGTTCTACATTATCCTTGGGCATATTAACTGCTTTTGCATTTTGGATCACAGCACGTAAGCGTGAATTACTTGCAGGATCAGGACCTCCTTCTTTTACGGCCATTACAATATCCTTTCCAATACGTGTAAAGGCTTTACTCATTGCAGACCAACGTTTCATTTTACGTGCTTTACGAAATTCAAAAGCTCTTCCCATAGTCGTTTTTATTTTTATTCCTTGATAAAAGGATGTGTTTTATTTACAATTCATTTTATTTATGCTTACAAATTTAAAAAAATCCTTGTAAATCCCTTAATCCTTTGGAATGTGTCTTGATAAAAATTTCAGTTTTGTTTCTTCCAGTTTATTTAAGACCTTTTGTCTGCTTGTATTTAGATTAGCGTTTAGCTTGTTATAGTTAGCTCCAGCTTTGTTAATGGTTTTTATTTTGGCATTGTAAGCCTCTATTTGTGCTTTTGTTCTATCTTTTTCTGGCGTTTTTTCTAAGGTGTTTTTTATGGTATTTAAATCTTCATTTAGAATGATAAAATCTGCGATTTGAGGGATTTTTTGATCTGCTTCATCAATAAAGAATTGAAATACGGCTTTTGTAGCCAATACAATACTTTGATCTGTTTTATATAATTCCTGAGTTTTTAAGATTTCTAAGCCTTCTTTTGCAGTTTCACTTAAGGCATTGGCATTTTGTTGTATGCCGCTAACGTCATTATTGTTTATAGAACGCCATAAATGTACTTCGTTTATATACACTTTAAAAAAAATAAGATACAAATCATTAGAGTGTTTAAATACCTTATTAGAAATCTTCATTTTTTCTCCAAGATCATTATTACTTTCTACAATGTTTATATTGTATTTTTTAGCGTAATCGTAAAAATGGGCTTCATATTCAATCTGTGATTCAGCCATTTTTTTGTCTGCTATTTCTTGTGCCAAGATGTAGGCTTCCATTAAGTCATAAGACTCTTCAGCGACAGCTTTCATATCTACAATTTTTGCATAGTCTTTTTTTAAAACGTGTTCATTTAAGCGCATGTGTTTTAAAATGTTGTTTTTATAGTCATTACCTTCAAAAGCTTCTGCTTTTTCAATCTTGGCTATAGATGCTTTTACAGTGTGTATTAATTTTTTTCTTTTATTGGTTACACTTCTGTTGTTTTTACTGTGGGCTAAAGCTTTAGTATATCGCCAAGTACTTTTGGTTACTGTTTCTTGTTCTTTACGTAAAAATTCTAAATACTCTAAAGCCGAATTAAAGCTTTGAGCATTACCTTGAAGCGAAACAGTGAATAGTATAACGAAAACTATTTGTATTAGGTTTTTCATTAAAATTATTGATTTGAATTTATATAATCTTTTAAAATATTTTGAGCTTCTTTTATGTATATGTCTTGAGAGAGTTTTTGTATGGTTTGATTATTTAGCTCTTTATCTGTTGCATTGTATTCTAAAAGTTCTTGATTGGATTTTGTATTTGTTATTTTAAATAAAACAGGGAGTGCTTTAGAGTCATTTTTAAAAATAGTATTCATCTCTTGTTTTCTACTTTCTCTTTTAGCTAATATCGATGGTAATGTTAAAGGGTAGGGGATTCCTTTTTTAAATAATAAGTTATAAAGTGCAATATTGGCTTCTTTTATGTCTTGAAAGGCACTTTCTGTTTTAACTCTATTTTTACTTTTTATAATGATGCTATCTAGGCATAAAGCCTTTAACGGCGTATGTTTTATTTTTACAGCTATAGAATCATTAGCCAGTGCATTTGGTTTATAATATTCTGTGTCTTTTAAACCATCATACAGTGAAGGCAGGTTGATATCGGGAGTAACGCCTACAGATTGGTGGCTTTTTCCTGTAACGCGATAAAAAGCCTCTACGGTTAGCTTGCTAAAACCTAATATTTTATTTTGACTGAGTGGTATAATGTTCTGTGCGCTAGATTTACCATAGGTATTGGAACCAATGATTATTGCTCTGTTATAATCCTGCATTGCTGCAGCAAAAAATTCAGATGCCGAAGCACTATAGTTATTAACAATAATAACAATGGGTTTTGTATAAAAACTACCGCGTTTATTATCTCGAATGGTAAAAATTTTTCCTGTGTTGGATTTAATGATAGAAACAGGACCTCTATCAATAAACATTCCCGATAATTCTATAGCTTCTTGCATAGATCCGCCACCATTAAAACGTAAATCTAGAATTAAACCTGCAATATTTTCTTTTTGAAGTTTATACAGTTCTTTGGCAATATCTGCTGTTAGTCCACGCCCATTAGGGGATTCCATATTGCTATAAAAACTAGGGATTCTAATATAGCCCAGTAGTGTATCTGTATTTATTAAATAGCCTCTAATAGCATTAGCATCCACTTTTATTTTACTCTTGGTTAAGGTAATGTGTTGTAATGTTTCATTCTTCTTTTTTACAGAAAAGGTTACTGTTTTATGGTTTTCATTGCTTAAAAATAATTCGATATCCGCATTAGAAACACATTGGGTTTTTATGTTTGAAAGGTTAGAAGATAACGATTTTATAATATCGTTTTTTTCAAGATTGCCATTTTTGAAAGCGGTACTTCCAGGAATAATATGAGCGATAACAATTTCTCCCTTTTTATTTTTTTTAGTAATGATTCCAAAGGATAATTGGTTTTTTGAAAGCTTGTTTAAATAACTGGTTTTTTCTGTATTGTTGAAGTAATTAGAATTTGGATCGTTAACTTTAACGAGAGCGTTTAAAAACCCTTCTTTTACAAAACGATCTAATCCTCCATCTTTATTTAAAATCTCATTGAGAAGACAGAGTTCGTTTTCAATCACCTCAAGTTTAGCTTTCTGTTCTAGTGTTTTAAAGTTTTTAGTAATGGAGTCTATTGTTTTTTCATTATCTATAAGTTTAATAATCGTTTTATAACTTATTTTTTTTAGTAAGGCTTTGTTTAAAGCATTCTCATCTTTATAGAAACTATAGTCTTTATTCGGAATAAACTGTAGGGTTTGTTTTCCTGTGTAATCTAATGCTTCAGATTTTATTTTGCTAAGTCTATAGGCTATAAATTGTATTCGAAAAAGCAGTGTTTCTCTATACTTATTAATAAAACTACAATCGGAAGCAGCAAGATAATCATCAAATTTGAAAAGGTCTGACTTTAATTGCTCTATATCACTTTGAGTAAATACCTCTTTGTCTGCGTCTAATTGCTTTATAAAGAGGTTGAAAATACTTTTTGAGGTACTATCATTTAATGCTTTTGGTGCGTAGTGATTTGACTTCACCAAAGATTGAATGGCTAAAACTTGCTCACAAAATATAGGGTTATCTTGGCTATAACTATATAGCGATAAAAAGCTAATGAAGAGAACGAAGGATTTATTAATCATTAAATAAGTTGGCGTAAGATGAAAAAGTTAAACAAGACTAAACTTAAAGGATTAAGCAAAATTGTTATTCTTCTTCTTCAACGATGGCTTCTATAGCTTCAGCAAGATTAAAGTCCTTCATCGTAACACCATCATCATCATGCGTAGATAACTTTATTTTTAATACATTATATGTGTTGGACCAATCGGGATGATGATTAAGAGCTTCGCATTCAAAGGCAATACGACTCATAGCGCTAAAGCAATCCTTAAAATTTTCAAATTCATATTCTGTATGAATGGCATTATCATAATAATCCCATTCGGGTAATTTTATTAGGAGTTTCTCTATTTCTTGATTAGATAACTTAGACATTTTATTAAAGTTTTGGATTGAATTGAGTATAAGTTAAACATTTTTAAGGGAAGACCAAACTAAATGGCAAGCATTTTTAAAACATCTTTGCTTTTTAACTGTAAATGTTTTGGAAGTTTGTTATGCTTAGGGAGTACAGCAAGATAGCGATCGTCGTTTGTTGTAAAGACTTGTTTTATAAGTGATTTAGAATCACTTAATACGGTTGTTATTTCTTTTATAAAATCGTCATGATGAACTAAATCTTGACTCCCTAAGTGAAAGATACCATATTTTTTCTGATTGATAATATAGTGTATTTGTTGTGTGACTTTTTTATCTGTAGTCACATTTATTATAAGGTTTGGGAACACTTCAATAGGAGTCTTCTCTTTTAAGGCAGTTTTAATGTCTTTTATACGAGGAGATTGTACCCCAAAAACCATAGGTAGGCGTAGTATAGCCACTTGTTTTTTAGGCATACGAAGCAATATGTTTTCAATTTTAATTTTGAAATGGCCATAAATGCTGTGACTTAACGTTTTGTCTAACTCATAACTAGGGTATTTGCTATATGCATCAAAAACATTGGCAGAGGAGAGGTAAATAAGTTTTACTTTTTTTGCTAATATATAATCCGAAATATGATTATGCGCTATGGTTTGAGCAGAAAAATTTCCACGAAGTGCAGAAATAATAATAGTTGGTTTTAAAGCTTCTAGAATGTCATAAATGTCATCATGCTCTACATTGTATTGAAAGTAATGTTGGTTTTTATTAAAGGTAATATTATCTGTGCAGTATGTGCCAAAGGTTTTGAAATAGGGGGAAAGCTCTTTGTATAATGCCTGACCTATAAATCCACTAGCGCCTAAAATTAGAATTGTATTTTTTTTATTTACATTTTGTTTCATTAATAATATCTGGAATTCATTTTTTCTAAAAAATAGAACGTCCAGTTGCGGTTGTAAATTGTTTTAGGGCTTGCATTCCTAAAAGAGAGTTGCCTTTTTTGTTTAAACCTGGAGACCATATGGAGATAACAAATTCATTAGGGAGTAAAGCAATAATACCACCGCCAACACCACTTTTTCCAGGTAATCCAACTTCGAAAGCAAATTCTCCAGCTTCGTCATAAAAACCACAAGTAAGCATGATGGCATTTATTCTTTTAGCTTGGCTAGTGCTAAGGTGTTGTTTACCATTAATACATTGTCCTTTATTAGCAAAAAGATAAAAAGCAGTAGATAATTGTGTACAGCTCATTTCTAGCGCACATTGATGAAAGTAAAAATCTAAAACAGTTGCGACGTCATTGTTTAGGTTACCAAACGATTTTAAAAGATTTGCGGCAGCATAATTTTTAAATCCTGTACGTTGTTCTGAAGCTGCAACATCCAAATTGTAATTTATAGTATGATCACCCACAAGATTTCTAACATAATTTAAAAAATCTTGTTTAGGGTTTTTAAGGTGTGTTATTAGGATATCTGCAACGACTATGGCTCCTGCATTAATTAGGGGGTTCCTTGGAATCCCATTTTCTAATTCTAATAAGGATAAGTGATTAAAGGGATTTCCAGAAGGTTCTACATCTATACGCTCCCAGATATGGTTATTTTCAAAAGCAATGGCCTTAGATAATGCTAAAACTTTGGAAATACTTTGAACAGAGAACGGCACATTCCAATCTCCAATTTGAAATGTGCGGCCGTCTATATGTTGTAAATGAATTCCAAAACTTTTTGTACTTTGCTTGGATAGCTCAGGAATATACGAAGCTACAACTCCTTTTTCTGGAGTCTTTCTCAATTCATTATAAATAGATTCAATAACTTCTTGAAAATTTTGCATACTTATTTTATCCTTTGTAAAAAGGGAGTTTTACAATAGTTGCAGGGACTATGTTTTTACGAATTTTAATGTTTATTTTACTGTTTACTCCAGCAAAAGCGGTTGGGACATAACCTAGACCAATACCTTTGTTTAAAGAAGGCGACATTGTTCCAGAGGTTACTGTTCCAATATTTTTACCTTCATCATCAACAATAGCATAACCTTGTCTAGGAATACCACGCTCTGTAAGCTCAAAGGCTATTAGTTTACGTGTAACACCTTCCTGTTTTTGTACTTCTAAAGCTTCCGAATTTGTGAATTTTTTAGAAAATTTAGTTATCCATCCTAAACCAGCTTCCAATGGAGATGTTGTGTCATCGATATCATTTCCATAAAGGCAGTACCCCATTTCTAAACGTAAAGTGTCACGAGCGGCTAAGCCTATGGGTTTAGCGCCAGCTTCGGTTACTTTATCCCATATTTGTTTTGCTTCATCATTTTTACAGTAAATTTCAAATCCGCCACTACCAGTATATCCTGTAGCAGAAATGATAACGTTTTCAATACCTGCAAAATCTCCAATTACAAAATTGTAGAATTTAATAGCTGCCAAATCATGACTAGACAGACTTTGCATAGCTTCTACTGCTTTTGGCCCTTGAATGGCTAATAATGAGTAGCTTTCAGATAAATCGCGCAGTGTTGCACCTACATCATTTTTTGAATTAATCCATAGCCAGTCTTTTTCAATATTACTAGCATTTACCACTAGTAGGTATGTGTTTTCCTTTATTCTATATACTATTAAATCATCTACAACACCACCATCATCATTAGGGAAACATGAATATTGTGCTTTTCCTATGGTTAATTTACTGGCATCGTTACTACATACTTTTTGTATTAAATCTAAAGCATGAGGCCCTTCAATTAAGAACTCGCCCATATGGGATACATCAAAAACACCCACTCCTGTTCTTACTGCTTCATGTTCTATGTTTACGCCATCATATTGCACAGGCATATTATATCCTGCAAACGGTACCATTTTGGCTCCTAGTGCTTTATGAGTTTCTGTTAATGCTATATTTTTCATTTGAATTCATTTAATTTTAAAGAGTTGTAAAAGTATCAAAAATTATTGATTTGTTTTATAACTGTAATCGATTTAAGAGTGGTTAATTTTAATAGTTGACAGGTCTTTCAAAATTCGATTGAATAATATTGAATAAATATAAATATAAATAAAATAACGCTAATTGTGTTATCTTGTTGTAAGTGAGTGTTTTTTAGTGTGTTCTGAAGCTAAATAGAGGTGTCTAGGCGTTAAAATTTAGGAATATAAATTATACAACCAATAATTATGGCGGCTATTGCAAAAATGAATACAGCACCGGCAGCTAAATCTTTTATAAGACCAATTTTAGGATGGTATTCTGGGTGAATAAAATTAGCAATTTCTTCTATAGCTGTATTTACACCTTCTAAGGCCATAATTAAAGCTATAATAAGAATTTGAACAATCCACTCTGTTGCAGATAAACCAAAATAAAAACCTGCGATAGTCATAATTACTCCAATAGTAAATTGAATTTTTAAACTGGCTTCAGTAGTAATTAGGATATAGGCCCCTTTAAAGGCGTAGCCTACACTTTTAATTCTATTGACTAGGAAGGAATCTTTGTTGTTCATATAAAAGTAATCCATAAAAGCGCTTTGCTATTTTACAAGGTAAGATAGCAAAGCGCTTCGATAATTAATAGGAGTTTTAGTTGTCTAATAGCGCCTGTAATGAGGCTTTGTAATTAGGCTCGTTAACAAGCTCTGGCACTTGTTCTGTGTATTTTACAATGCCGTTTTCATCTAAAACAATGACACAGCGAGAATGTAAAGTTTCTAGAGGACCATCTGTAAAGTCTAATCCTAAAGACTTGCCAAAACTCCCGTCTTTAAAATCCGAAAGACTCACAACGTTATCTAAGCCTTCGGCTCCACAAAAGCGCGCTTGAGCAAAAGGTAAATCTCTTGAAACACATAAGACTTTGGTGTTTTCTATGGTAGCTGCTTCTTTATTATAGGCTCTAACAGATTGTGCACAAGTCCCTGTATCTATACTAGGAAAAATGTTTAAAACGACTTTACTACCAGCGAAATCGGATAATGTTTTTGAAGAAAGATCATTGGCTGTTAAAGTGAAATCTGGAATTTTTTCACCTATTTTTGGTAGGCTTCCGGAGGTTTGTAATGCATCTCCGTTTAGGGTTACTGTTGCCATATTTTTAGCTTTAAAAATTAAATATTAAAAATAGACATTAATTAGATGATACTCTCAAATTTTTAACTTTTTTATTTCAAAATGTTTTTTTTAGGGATTGTATGTGTTTATAAGTAATGATTATAGTAAAATAAAAACAATCAATTTTTTTTAAGTATTGAGAACGTTATAAATTTTTAACTTTATGGAATATAGAAACTTAAAAGATGTTATGTTAGATAAAAAATTAGAAGCACAAGGCGGAAATATTAGTAAATGCCCATTTATGGGGGGAGCTCAAAAAGAAAGCGCAGGTGGTGGCACCACGAATAGAGAATGGTGGCCCAATCAATTAAAATTGAATATCCTTAGGCAAAATCCCTTAAAGTCGAACCCTATGGATAAAGAATTTAATTATGCCGAAGCTTTTAAATCTTTAGATTATGATGGGCTTAAAAAAGACCTTGTAAATCTAATGACGGATTCACAAGATTGGTGGCCTGCAGATTATGGGCATTACGGCCCCTTTTTTATTCGTATGGCGTGGCATAGTGCAGGAACATATCGTATATCTGATGGCCGTGGAGGTGCAGGAACAGGAAATCAGCGTTTTGCTCCTCTTAATAGCTGGCCAGATAACGGAAATTTAGATAAAGCACGGTTATTATTATGGCCAATTAAACAAAAATATGGCGCTAAAATTTCTTGGGCAGATTTAATGATTCTTGCAGGTAATGTGGCATTAGAATCTATGGGCTTTAAAACTTTTGGTTTTGCTGGAGGGCGTGAAGATGTTTGGCACCCAGAAGAAGATATTTACTGGGGTTCTGAAAAAGAATGGATGGGAAATGCAGAACGGTATGCCGACGGAGAATTAGAAGCACCTCTTGGTGCAGCACATATGGGATTAATATATGTAAACCCAGAAGGTCCCAATGCAAATCCAGATCCTTTAGCATCGGCTATAGATATTAGAGAAACTTTTGGACGTATGGCAATGAATGATGAAGAAACAGTGGCGTTAGTTGCAGGAGGTCATACTTTTGGGAAAGCACATGGTGCAGCAAATCCCGATGAATATGTAGGTGCAGAACCTGCTGGTGCTTCTATTGAAGAAATGGGGAAAGGCTGGAAAAATACTTATGGCACAGGTTTTTTAGATGATACTATTACAAGTGGTATAGAAGGCGCCTGGACACCGAACCCTATTAAGTGGGATCATGATTTTTTTGAGGTATTATTAAATTACGATTGGGAATTAACTAAGAGCCCAGCAGGAGCACACCAATGGACACCTACGGCAGCATCTAATGCAAGAATGGCACCTAAGGCTGGGAACGCGTCCCAAACACAAGCACTTATGATGACTACTGCAGATATGGCGCTTAAAATGGAGCCTACGTATCTTGAGATCTCTAAACGTTTTCATAAAAATCCCAAAGAATTTGAAGAAGTATTTGCTAGAGCATGGTTTAAATTAACTCATAGAGATATGGGACCAATTACTAGGTACCTTGGGCCAGAAATTCCTAATGAGGCACTTATATGGCAAGATCCTATTCCTACTCAAACAGGTAAAGGAATTAATGATTCTGATATTGCAGCATTAAAAGCAATGCTTTTATCATCAGGATTATCTATCGCTCAGTTGGTGTCTACGGCTTGGGCTTCTGCATCAACCTTTCGAGGTTCAGACATGCGTGGTGGTGCTAATGGTGGAAGGCTTCGACTGTCTCCGCAAAAAGATTGGGAAGTTAATAACCCTAGTGATTTGGCTGTCGTTTTAGAGGTGTTAACGAAAATAAAAGCAGAGTTTGAAGGGGACGTTTCCTTGGCAGATTTAATTGTTTTAGGAGGAAATGTAGGAATAGAGCAGGCTGCTAGCAATGCTGGGCATAATATAACAGTGCCTTTTATTTCTGGTAGAGGAGATGCTTCACAAGCCCAAACGGATGTAGAGTCCTTTTCTGTATTAGAACCAGCTGCTGATGGGTTTAGAAATTATATAAAGCCCGATCATATAGCATCTGAAGAAGAATTACTAGTAGATAAAGCACAGTTATTAACACTTACTGCACCAGAAATGACGGTTCTTGTTGGTGGATTAAGGGTGTTGAATACAAATTATAATCATTCGAACTATGGCGTGTTTACGGAGCGTAAGGAGACTCTTAGTAATGACTTTTTTGTTAATATATTAGATTTAGGGATTACTTGGAAGGCCATTTCAAATGATGATAAAGTGTTTGAAGGGCGTGAGCGTAGAACAGGAGTGCTTAAATGGACAGGAACACGAGTAGATCTTATATTTGGTTCAAATGCGGAACTTCGAGCGATTGCCGAAGTTTATGGTTCTAAGGATTCTAAAGCGAAATTTTTACACGACTTTGTAGCGGCTTGGACAAAAGTGATGAACTTAGATCGTTTTGATTTATCATAATGCAATAAAAACGATAAGCATAAAAAGAGGTCGTCTAAAAAGTAAATTTTAGGCGATTTTCTTTGTTATTATTTTTAGACATAGATTTTAGTTTTGAATATTTGCGTTAAAATTCTTAACTAAAAAAAATAAAGTTAGTTTATATGGCTAAACTATACTTTTTAAGGTTGTGAGCCATTGCAATTAGCCCTATTTGCACATTTACCTTTTCCATCCCTCTTAACATAAACCGTTTGAAGTTCATATTTTGTTTGATGTTACCAAAAACAGCTTCTACATCCCAACAACGTTGTTTTCTTTTGGCTATGCCTTTTTTCGCTTATGA
>NZ_JBXVVH010000031.1:0-22656 GCF_057219185.1 Lacinutrix sp. YIN62 | reverse complement strand
ATCTTCTGGTTTCATAAATGTGTTAAAGTTAATAAATAAAAAAATCTCGAGGGTGAATTAAACCCCGAGATTTTTAAACTTACACAGTTTATGAGATACTGCCTTAAAAATCTAACCCTTTTTTATCTTGGTACTCTAAATCTATTCAGCCATATTCAAATTAACCACTTCTTCAGTTTCAATTCGAGATAACTCTACCAATTCTCCTTTTTCATAAAGGGCAGGCAAATCTGATAATAAGGTTTTCAAAGGCGCTTTATAGTTTATATAATCCTGAAATCGCACACCATCTACCAATCTTTGATTATAAGCACTTCTAAATCGAACACCCCCTTGATTTACGTGATAACTATAAGCTAAATAATCCACCGTATTTGTTTTAGCATTTACCCAATAATAAAACTCATCGTCATGATCTTCCCCACCGCCTTCTTCATTAAAAGTAACTTGAATAACATGGTAACTCTCGTCTTTTATTATTGTCGTACCTTTATATGCTTTTTTAACAGCCTCATCATTTAATTTATATGGTAATGTTGCGAAATATATTACGGAATTCAATGCACCAGTATACCCTTTAATCGCTTTAGCATTTAAGGATTTCGCTTCGCTATTTATAAATCTAGAAAACTTACCATCTTCTATAACATCCACAACCGTATCTCCTTTTACTTTTCGTTTTACTTTATATTTATAATGGTCTCCTGAGTTTGTAAAAGCATACGTATTGGATCTAAATACAAACTGATAAGAGGCACTATCATATAAATGGCCGCCATGCGCCTCGATAGCTTCATTAATAACAACCTGAGCTTTATTAACTGGTTTTACTTCCGGCTTAACAGCTTCTATTGTTACATCTGTTCCCTCTAATTTTTTCTCATTATTTTTATTACCACAAGCGACTATAAATAGTAGTAAAAATAAAGTAATATACTTGACTATATGTTGCATTTTATCCTATTAAGTTAAAATAATTATTATTAATTCCAATTTAAGTCTATTTTTCACAACAAACCTTACTGTTATATTATATTACTATTCTACTATAACAAAAGCATTTATCCATAATACCTAACGGCCTCACTATTGCACTACAATTTTCCTCACAATTACCAAGCCCTGCACTTCAATTCTTGCCATATATATTCCGCTAGCTAAATTTACATCTAAAAAAGAATTATTATTTAACACTATCGTATCAAGCTCTCTCCCTTCAGAAGTGAATATGGTAACCTTATAATTATTGTATGCTCCAGTAATAAACAATTTATCGTTAACAGGGTTTGGAAATAATCTGGTTTTTTTAATTTGAAATGCATCTACACTCAATGAATTATTCCAAACTTCACCAACGTTATTTCCCCAGATATACTCTACCAAATCTGGATGATCAATAAATGGGTTTCTGTTATATTGCCATGTATAAACCACATTATTCCTATTCATTTCATAATCGTCTGGCGGGTCGTTTCTGTGCCAATCCAATAGCGTTGCTAAATCGCCCAATTCCCCATCACCTAATACTGTAGGAAAACCATTAACAACTTCCAATCCATTATATCTAATATCTAAAAACAGTACACTTCTAGCAACATCTCCTTTAAAACTCCCTAAGTTTCCTGCCGGCCCATTATAATCGCCATAATGCCTGTTACTTCTAACACTATTTTCTGGGCCATCTGCCACTCTTAAGGCATGCGCATCTGAATTTGCATGGCGCAAAGAATCTGCTTTAGTAGTCCAAAAAACATCTACTCCATCAGCCATATCATCGGCTTCAATATCACTAAAACCTCCTCTAGAGCGCGGAAAAGTATGTTCCCTATTCCATTTCCCAAAATTACTACCACTAGATTGTAAATCGAGCTTAGCTCTGCCCTGCTCTGTGTACACTAACCAAACTTCATTACTATTTTGAGGGTTTACATCTGCCGCTTTTAAAATATCTATAACATCGGCATATGTTTGTGCTCTAACTATAGCTGGATTTGCCACAATACCCTGTAACGCCTCTCTTAGAGCAACATCCGACAAACCATCAATTGCATTATAATACCCATCAGGCTGCGTACTCGTTACTACATCAAAAGTAGGATTTACGGGTGTCCCATAAGGAGCCACAATATAATCATTGTCTACAACTCTTAATTTAACATAATTATTAAATGCAATATATGGTGATTGCAACCCTAAGAACTTAATTAGTAACTCTTCATCACCTTCATTTAAATTATCATCGACTAGCGTAATACTTGTTGTTACTGAGTTTTGACCATTAGGAATTGTTACAGTTGTATTCCCTGTAAAATCTGAAACATCAAAACCATTATTATTAAGTGTAACACTAAAAGTAACGCTATCTGTTACATTAGTTTCCGCTGTAAACGTTATATCAAATGTTTCACCTTCTCCATATTGCGTTTGAGTAGTCGCAATTGTTATAGGATTAAAAACAACCCCACTTCCATCATTCAACTGTCGAGGAGATGGACTACCAACAGTATACGTTACATCATCATTATTTAATTGAATAGACTCTGTCGTTTTATTACCGTTCAAATTTTCATCTATTTGAAACGTTTCTCCCAACAAACCTTGCAAAGTTACATCATCTGCGTCTCCAGTTTCATAAACCAAAGCATCTATTAAATTTACAGTTGTCGCCAATGTCCCTTCTGGAAAATCGGTAGCATCAGCTTGGTAAATAGCGACTGCGTCTGCGCCTTGTTGTATTAGATTACTAGGTATTAATATTTGAGGAAAAGGAGTCACTGTAGCACTTCCTAATAGCAATAACCCATTCTCATCGGTAAACATTCCATCTAAATCTAATGCGTAATAACTGGAATCCATTCCACTGGAAGACCCATTAAACAACACCAATACATAGCCGTCCAAACTTGCATTAGGATCCGGTGTTTTTAACTCAATAAACTCTTGTGTATCGACACCAGGGGTATCACAATCTAGCTCGTTAATGGCCACTTGACCAACAGTTAATTGATTAAAAAACAGAACAATCAACAAAAACACTACTTCCCTCATTTTATTATAATATTATATATTTTTTGCTAATGTACGTAACCTTTGTATAACAATTCTTTGATCGTTTCCTTCACTCTTTTATTTACAGTCTCGTTTTTACAATTAGAATGATCTAAAAAAATGAAATGCTAGTTTTAGCTACTTTTTTTAAACACAATTTCCCTTGAATAAAAAAAAAGCACTCAAAAACCCTCTACAATTATTACATATTAAAACAAAATACAACTATAACAACTACAATTTACAATACAAATAAAGATAATTAAGTTTCATTCTGGAATAGATTACATTTTTTTACTTATAAATATAAATTCAATTTTATCATTTCTATTCTTTTTATTTGGATAATAGCACTCCAAAAATATATATTGAATAAACAATCATTAAAATGGTTGGTTTTATTAACCTTTAAAAATTAAAAAATTATGATCGCACTTGCCAAACTTGTTATTGATATTATCTTATCGATATTTCTGTAATTTCATAAAAAGAAAAACTTAGTCTAGAATAAGTTTTATCTTTTTAAATCCTTGAACCGTTTTTGGCAACTCGACAATAAAATGATAATTTTGAATTAATTCTAATTTTTATAAAAAGGTCCTTTTCATTTAGAAACATAACTATGAAAAAACAACTGTTTAAAGTACTTGCCAAAATAAATAAGGCTGTATTACCTAGCTATACAAAAAAACGATTGGATATAAGTAAAGCCAACAAACTACAAATAGCTGTTTTTGGATGGCGACTCTATGTTACTAAAAATGCTTTGGATTAATAAATCCTTTTTTCTTACACTACAACACTATTTAAAAAAAGGCTACCAATGCTACTTCAAAAAAAAACAAAAAATCATTTCACAATCTACTCATTTTCAACAACCTTTAAGTTTAAAAAAAATAAAAACTAAAAAAAAGAAATAAATCCTTCTTTTATCTTGTCCCATATCTAAAAAAGAAATATATTTGCACCCACAAAAACAGGCCTCGTGGCGCAACTGAATAGCGCACTTGATTACGGCTCAAGAGGTTACAGGTTTGAATCCTGTCGAGGTCACTAAAAGCTGTTTCAAACAGCATCAAAACCACGTAATTCTTATGAATTACGTGGTTTTCTGGTTTTTAAAGCAACATTTAAAATGATACCATTTGCTTTAATATGTCAGTTATCCGTCAGTTAATTTTCAAAGTGTCAGTTTAACTGACGCTTTCATAAAAAACGCTGAATGTATTGCTATAGTTGATTTGACTTTCGTCAAGACGATTTGTTTAATCTTAAAGACGACAACTATGCGGTCAACACACACATTTTCAATTCTCTTTTGGGGAGACCAAAAGAACGCCATTAATGGCGATGTATTAATCTATGCTCGAGTTACTGTAGATCAAAAACGATCTAATATTAGCTTAAAAAGACGCGTACCTCTAAATCTATGGGCCCCTAAAAAGAAAAGACTTAGAGGAAACTCAAAAGAAGCACAAAACGCAAATCAATATTTAGATCAGGTTTACACTCAACTCTTTCAAATCTACCAAGACTTAAAATTTAAAGATGAGCTTATTACTGCAAAACTGATTAAATCACTTTATACTGGAGATAATCAACAAAGCAAATCTTTAAAAAACATTTTTAGTTATCACAGTGAGAAAATCACAAACACACTTGCACCTGGCTCCATAAGAAACTTTGGCATTACAGAAAATTACGTATTTAAATTCCTGGAGAAGAAAAAAAATACCTCAGATATTTATCTCAACCAACTCAATTTTGAATTTTTAAGTCATTTCGAATTATTCCTTTGTGATATATGGCCAACAGGCCACCCAAAAGCATTAAGCAACAATACCAGAATGAAACACATACAACGCTTACGAAAAGTCGTTACGCTAGCCTATCATTTAGAGTGGATTAACAAAGACCCTTTTGTAAGATGGAAAATGACTTACAACAAAACAAACAGAGAGTTTCTTTCTGAAGGCGAATTAAAAAACCTTGAAAACAAGGTTTTTATTTCAAAACGGCTAGATCGCGTGCGCGACCTATTCATCTTTAGTTGTTATACAGGTATCAGTTATGCTGACATTATGAAGCTTAAACCTAATAATTTAGTCATTAGTATTGATGGCGGTAATTGGATAATGACTAAAAGACAAAAAACAGACACTATAGTTAAAGTTCCCCTACTAGAACAAGCTTTAAGTATTATTAATAAATACAAAGACCATCATAGTACAGCTATAAACAATTCGTTACTACCAATATTAACAAACGAAAAGCTCAATATATATCTAAAAGAAGTTGCAAACTTCGTTGGCATCCAGAAAAACCTAACCTTTCATATGGCTAGACACACCTTTGCCACAACGATTACTTTGTCAAATGGCGTACCAATTGAAACAGTTTCTAAACTCTTAGGCCATACAAAAATTTCAACGACACAAATCTATGCTCGAGTATTAGAAAACAAAATAAGCGCAGATATGAATGCACTAAAAGACGTTTTATCAAACAAAAACAGAGAATTAAACCTCAAAAACAACTCATAATCAAAAGGTTACATGAATTTTAAATAAAACCTTATCCATTTGCATTTTGAAATAAATAATGTGTTGTATCGTTTAATAAATTAGTCTAAAGTTTATCCTATGCAGCACATTACCTTAATCATAGAAAAGTATAAAAAAGAATTAGAACAAATTAAACAGTCTAATTTAAGAAACCTAACAGTTTTAAATAATGGCCTAAACCTTTCGATTAATACACTAAATCAATTACGAAAACAACTCAGAACAACAAACTGCTTTAACAACCAGGAAGAAGAAATTCGCTTCTTTAAACTAGATAAACCATTTATTAATGGTCGCATTAAATTCTTTTCAAAAGTAAGACGATTTATTTTCGAGAAGCCTAACGCAGGTATCATAAAGCAGATTAATTATATCAGCGGTATGATAGACAAACTCGAAAAACATAAAATGAGGAATTTAGAATTCTTTCAATACACAAGGCATTCCAACACATCATTAGACCATATCTATTTTGTAAGAGGCAACGACAAACTAAACTTTCCTGTAGACACCTCGCACTACTTTACCGATCCCGAGTTCTCTACAAGTCACGATAATCTGGCGGCACAGGTAATTAGCTATGATTTATTATCAAATTATTACCAAATCGAACTCAAAATACTAAGAAAGCAAAACGAAAATATTATTAGCGAAGAAACAAAGCCTACTATTCTCAACGATCTATCCTGGACAGCTTCTAAAACAGACTTAGTAGAGTTAATTTATGCTTTGCACAGTTCCGGAGCCATAAGAAATGGCCATGCAGAAATTAGTAAAATAGTAGAAGCATGTGTTACATTATTTGATATCAATCTTAACAACTTTTATAAAACCTATACAGAAATTAAAAATAGAGAGAAAGACACCACTAAATTTTTAGACCTTTTAAAAATAAGTCTTGAGAGACGTATAGACCGCGATAACAGCTAAATAAAGCTAATAGCTACACCCATAAAATCACACCCCATAACTGTTAAATTATTTCGGTACTACCGAATCCATACCGAAGAAAATCACATAAATAATAGCAGCTTTGTAGAACGAAAGTCAAATCGATAGATTCATGAACACCTGTTTATTAAAATAGAAAAGTTCGTGAGCTAAATCATATTAATAGCTGCCATTAATAACGAAAGTTAGAAGTGGTAGCTTTAACTAAAACAAATTTTACAATGACTACAGAAAACAACGGCTTTGCGAGCCAAACTAAACGAAAACCAATACTACGCGAGCAAATTATTACTACAGATGACCTCTACGAATTTAAAATGCAATTATTCGGAGAATTAAAAAAACTACTTACCGAAACCCCAAAAGCAACACAAAAAAAATACCTTAAATCTGCTGAAGTTATGGAAATGCTTCAAGTAAGTCCCGGAACATTACAAAATTTAAGAATCAATGGCACACTTCCCTACACCAAAATTGGCGGAATCATTCTCTATGAGTATGACGAAATATTAAAAGTACTCAAAGATAATCGCGTAACTTCATAAGATATGTTTTGGAAGACGTTAATTATATCAAGCACCTCAACGCAGTATTTCGTCACTTTTCAGAAGACAGCAGACTTAACCCTACACACATTAGCTTATACCTCGCTTTTTTCCAAGTATGGAACTACAACCGTTTTAGATACAGTTTTCACGTAAACCGAGACGATATTATGAAACTATCTAAAATTGGTTCAAAATCCACATACCACAGATGCACCAAAGAGCTGCATTATTATAAATACCTCATCTACGAACCATCACATAATCCATTCAAAGGATCAATAATTAAGATGCTCAAATTCGAGACAACCTCTGGACAAGCTCTGGACTTAGCTGTCCCAAATCAAGGACAAGCACTGGTACCTTCTAATAAACATATACAAACAATAGAAAACAGTTATAAACTAACTAAGCCTAAAAATGAAAATGAAGTTTTAGACTTTTTTAAAAAAGAAAAGTGGCCAGAGATAGAAGCGCAAAAATTCTATAATCATTATCAAGCCAACGGTTGGAAAATTGGCGGAAAAATTAAAATTGAGAATTGGCAAGCTTCAGCAAAAAACTGGATCCTAAAAGCTGCAGAACTTAAAACAGAAAAGCAACTGCACCAAAATAGAGACAACCTACACACGGTAAGAAACAAAGACTACAATCAACCGCTTTAATTCCCGCATAGGCGGGAATCTCTTAAATGAATACTAAAATGACTAAAACGGCAACATATTTTAATCCAAAGCAACCTCACATACTCATTGAAGGCGCTACGCAATTTGAGCTAGGCAGTTTTGATGGTAAAGCCATCAACTACAATTTTCATAGCATACTCACCTATCTGGATGCAAAAGGAAAAATACTCTTTGATAAAAACTTCAAAATCTACGAGGAGGACCACGAGCTCTTACTCAAACTAACAAGCTACTTTATTCAAGACCATGAGTACTGTAAAAAACTAGACATCAACACAAGCAAAGGCATTTTATTGTCTGGCCCCGTAGGTTGCGGAAAAACAACATTAATGCGACTACTCCCCTATCTCGTACCACATAAAAAATCATACGCTTTTATTCCGTGCCGGAATATCGTTTTTGGCTTTAATGGCATTGGCTTTAAAATGATTGAAGACTATAGTGATAACAAAGCATATTGCTTTGATGATTTAGGGGTTGAACACATAGGAAGACATTACGGTAAAGATTGCAATGTCATGGGAGAAATTCTCATATCAAGATATGAGGTGTTTAAGCAAAAAGACATCTTAACACACATTACAACCAACCTTAATGCAGAAGAACTTCAAGAAAAATATGGGGAGCGTATTAGGTCACGGATGCGAGAAATGCTGAACGTAATAGCATTTGATGCTAATTCAAAAGACAAGCGTTTGTAGTTCAGTATTCACGAGTACCTATTTTAAAAAATAGATATGGAGCGAGTAAATGTTCAATCTAATAAGTTCCCCCTCAAATAGTTCTGATAATTGCAATTAAACATGCACAAACAACCATTGTAAAAATAGATATCAAGCAAGCAAATACTTAATTCAATTAGCTTCATTGCGATTAATACAACTCAAAGAACATAACTCCTATAAACAGCATCGCAATTTATTAATTACTTACCAATAATAACACGTATTAACAGTAACCGATTTAACGGGTTGAGACTTTAAAAGCCAACCTTAAAACGCTCCCTTTGAAAATGTTTTTAAGTTCTCATTAAGACTAAAAGTGACACATAAGGCTTCACCTTGCTTAAAACCAATTTTTTACTGTAGCCATATTTCAGGACAAGACACAACCCCATTAACCTAAAATCCCCATCATAAGGTCTGGTAGGTATTTACGAACTTTCAACTCAACACTTTTACGAGTTTTACCTTCTCTTTCAAGGCCATTAGTTGTCAATTGTGTATCACCTCTAATTATTCCAAAATCGTTTGTAATGCATCCTATTATTAATGTCATATTCTTAATATTTCCAATCTATATGTCTAAAAGGCAGTTTGTTTAATTCTTCTCTATAGAATCTCCATTTAGGCATAAACTCATTCATATAACTAACGAATACTTCATTATGAGTACGTTCTAATAAATGTACTAACTCGTGAACCACAATAAATTCAATACATTCTAAAGGTTTTTTAGCTAATTCTAAATTCAACCATATTCTTTTAGCCTTTATATTGCAAGTACCCCATTTAGTACGCATCTTTTTTATACCAAACTCATTAGATTGTACGCCTATTACTTTTTCCCATTTCGCTATTAATTTTGGTGCGATTTTTTTTAACTCACTACGATACCATTCTTCAACAACTTCTTGTCTTTTTTCTTCCGAAGTGTTGGGTCTTACAAATAACTCAATGGTATTGTGTTTTAAAACAACTTTAGGCGGATGGTTGTGTATTATAACCTTTAGTAGATAACGTTTCCCTAAAAAATAATGACTTTCTTTTGTTAAGTAATCTCGTGGTGTTTCCCGTTCTTGATTCTCAAAAGTGTTTTGTTGCTTTTTTATCCACTTCAATTTATTTAATGCAAATACTCGAATGGTATCAATATCCATTCTGTTTGGTGCAGAAATACGAACAACACCATTAGGCGGATATACGCTCAAATGAATGTTTTTTATATCCTTTTGTTCTACTTCAATTTTTATTTTACCTAACTCTATATGTTGCATTAATATTCTCTTTGCTCTCTGATTATAGTAAACACATTTTCAACCATTTCAACATCATTAAGAATCTTAAATAACTCTTGTTTTATTTCTCTTTCCTTTGGTAAATTACCTCGCCAACCATCTCTTTTTACACGTTTTACAGCACTATCAATTTGCATTGCTAATGCTTCGTCTTTATCTAAATTGTTATACAACGCTCTTTGAGCTATGGTTACTAAAGTATCCGGTGTTTCTTCACTTTTACCTTCATTTACACGTTTAGCTAATTCAGCAATTTTTTCTAAATACGCTGCATAACTAATGGCATTTGCTTTACGTTCTTTTATAATTTCAGATAATAATTTAGACATCTTCTCAAAGAAAGCTGGGTCAATTAAATGCTCTTTAATTATCTTCTTTCTAACGTTGTTTTCAATAGTTTCTGCAATTGCACCTTGATTTGCTTTTATATCTTCAGGCATTGAGTTTATAGCATCTGCAATACCAGATTTAACAATGATGTCTAATAAAGACATATCTGCAAAAGGGGAAATAGTTTCAGGCCCATCTGCTTGAATATAGGTGTCAATTAAATGACGCATATCTGCTTCATAGGTTTTTAAATCTAATGTTTCTCCACTTGCCTTTTTTATCTCCTCACGTAGCTTTAAATAATGGTCTAATTCTTTCTTTATGCTTATTACTTCACTTTCTGAATAACCTGCATCTTCCATTTCATCTGCAATATTAGCATAGGCACGTATTAGAGATACTGTTTTTTTATACAATGCTGTACGTTGTGTTTCTCTTGCTTTTAGTTCTGCTTCAACTTCTGTATTACCACAGAAATAATGTATATATGCTAACGTGTCTTTTGGTAATGCAACAGGCTCACATAAAATATGTATTGCTTCTAAAGCATTATCTAATCTCTCTTTACCAACTTTTAAACGGTCTTGAAGCATTATATCAATATCCTTCGCTTCAAAATCATCATAATCTAAATCTGTAGTATATACTGCAACAGCATTTTCTACTTTTTTAAATAGGTCTTTATAATCTACTATATATCCAAATTGTTTGTCTGCTGTATCTAATCTATTTACTCTACAAATTGCCTGGAATAAACCGTGGTCTTGCATACTCTTATCTATATACAAATAGGTGCAACTTGGTGCATCAAATCCTGTTAGTAGTTTAGATACCACAATTAAGAGTTGCATATTAGCAGGTTCATCACCAAACTTTGCCTTTGCCCAATCTTCATATTGTTCTGTTGTTTTTGAGCCTAATATTTCTGTATACAAATTATACATAAACTCTTTTTCAGTATCTGTACTTGCACCTGTATCTTCGGTAGTCACATCACTTGTATGTGGTGCGTATGAGGTAACGATAGCGCATTTGTCTTTTAAAGGTGTTTTTAGAAACAGCTCATAATATCTACACGCTTCATAAATAGAACTTGCGACTAAAATGGCATTTCCATTTTGAGAGGACAAACGTTGCTTTGTACTAAAATCGAAAACTATATCTGTAACTACTCTTTCCATACGAGAACGACTGCTCAATACTTTTTGCATTGTTCCCCATTTCTTTTTGATTTCAGATTTTTGAAAGTCGTTTAAACCTCTTGTCTTCACTTCAAACCATTCGTCTATTCTTTTTTGTGAGGTTAAGCGTTGGTCTATATCTCTGGCTTCATATACTAAATCTAATATGACACCATCTTCAACACCTTCATTAAATTTATAGGTGTGTATGTACTTACCAAATATTTCTAAACTGGTTTGCTTGTCTTTCTTTAATAACGGTGTGCCTGTAAAACCTACAAAAATAGCATTAGGTAACATTGCTTTCATAGTACGATGTAAACGACCACTTTGTGTACGGTGACACTCATCTACAAATACAAATAATTCCCCTACTGTTTGCGATGGTTGACTTTCTATCTCTTTAATAAATGCATTGAAATTACCTGCATCTTTTTTACCAAACTTATGTACTAAAGAACATAATAATCTTGGTGTAGGACTGCTTAATTTTTGCATTAAATCTCTACCGCTTTTAGTACGATATATTTTCTCGTCTGTCGCTTTAAATACGCTTTCTATTTGCTTATCTAACTCATCACGGTCTGTTAAAATAGCGACTCTTGAATTTGGATTATTTTCTAAAATCCATTTTGCTAAATACACCATAGTGATACTTTTACCACTACCTTGTGTATGCCATATAATACCACCCTCATATCTATTAATATGCTTTTGTGCTTCTTTTACTCCAAAATATTGATGTACTCTCGGTAGTTTTTTAACGCCTCCATCAAAAACAATAAAGTTATAGATGATTTCTAAAAAACGTTCTTTATCACACATTTTCAACACATACTTATCTAACAGATTTCTGCTATTATCTGTAATATCTTCTTTCCATTTTAGATAATATTTTTCAGGTGTTTTAATTGCTCCATAGCGCAAACCTTCTGTATCATTACCTGCAAACAAATATTGAACCGTAGCAAAGAAAGGTTGAATAAAACGGTCTTGTTGATTGGTAATATTTTGACGAATACCATCATTTATAGTAATGGTACTTCTTTTTAATTCTAAAACACCTAATGCAATACCATTTACATAAATAACGATGTCTGGCCGCTTTGTTTTGTTACCTTTTATGGTGACTTCTTCTGCAATAGCAAAATCATTATTATCCCAATGTTTCCAATCTATAAAATGCACTTTCTCGGTATTTTTACCTACCTCTGTTTTTATATCTGCACCATAGCGAAGTAATTCATACACATTTTTATTAGTAGTATATAGGCTATCACTAAAATTATTAGCTGTTGTTTTTAGCTCATAAATAGCTTTAGTAATTTGAGCATCATTATATCCTTTTTTAAGTAAATAAGCTGTTAGATATTCTTCTTCGATATTACTATTCTCTCTATTTTCTTCCCAATTACCTAAATAAGTATAACCCAATTCTTCTTGGAATAATTTTACTACTCTATTTTGAGTGATACGCTCTATACTGCCAACTTTACTCATTATGATAATTTTTTAATGCATTAGATAAGACTTTAATAAATTCATCTACAGCATTTATGTTTTTAATTGGAATTATTCTCTCTTTTGAGGTGCTAATATATTCCTCAAGAAACTCGTTATCCAACTTCTTTTTTAATTCTATTTTATATGTTCCTGTTTTATCTTTACCATTTGGATAATAATAAACTTCAATAAAGTCTTTACCATTATTATTAATAGCAAAAAAAGGAATATTAGTATTTGTTCTAAAATTATTCACATCGTTATATTTAAAACTAAAACCTTTAAAATCATTGTTCTGTTTTTCAAAATGTAAATACAATATATAAGAATATATATCTGCGTGTTTACCGTTATAGGTTTTTTGCTTTATTAAACGAATATCTAAATCGTGATAAAAATCTATAAAAGTTTCATTACAGTATGACATTACTTTAGGATATTTTATAAAGTACTTTTTCCAATCATCTATAAGCGAAGCATCAATAATATTATTATCACTTTGGATAACTTCTTTTAAAGTTACAAAAGGGTAGTAATCTGCATCACCATTAAATACCTTTCTCCAATTATCATTTCTTGCTCTTAAACTTCCTGCATCATTCTTATTAAACCTAAATTTATTACCAGAGATATGTACAAAATAATCACCTTTCATTAACAACTCATGTTGCAATTCCCAATGTTGTTTTTCAACACTTTCATCAAAATAACAAGAAACTCTATCTGCATAAAGATTAAATACTTCCAAACTATCTTTGTTTTCGTCTGGCATTAAATTAAATAAGAATCCTATTTGGCCATAGAAGTAATTATTATTTTCTTGCTTTATTATAGCTTCTTTAAAGCCTTCAATTTTGAAATATTTCAGTTTGGTAGTTTCTTCTTCTACTTGATTTTTAGCAAAGAAGGAAATGTTTACATTATCTGATAGCAGGTAATCTGTTATTCTAAATTTATTTTTAGATAATTCTTTTAATGATGTAATTGCATCTATAAAATTATCTGGATTTTGTATGTAAGTATTGTAAATTAAGTTACGTGTAATACGCATCCATTCTTTAAACTTGTATTCTCTATCAACCTCCTCAATTAAATGTATGTCGTTTAAAAACAGGATAAAAGCATAATAATAAACTCTTTCATAATAGTCGGTGCTTTTGCTGGCACTTGATAAGAATTTATAAGCTATATCGTTGTTTTTTGTAAACGGTAATTGATAAATATCTGTGAGCCAACTTTGATATACTGTTAAATCATTATCATTTAAACTATTTAATGTTTTGAATAAGAAGTTTAGAGCTTCAACTGAAAAGAATTGAGCCTCTTTAAAATCTCGTAAAGCAATGTAGCTATTAGTTTTTGTAACTATGCTATCTATAAATTTTCTTTTATTCTCATTCTCTTTTGTTAGGTAATCTAATAAACAAATACTTTTAAAATAGTTGAATATTGTATTATCAACTTCATATTCTTTTTTAGGTTTATACGACCAGAAAAGGTCATACCAATCAGTATCTACTTTATATGCCCAGTTTACCTCATCAACTACTTCTTTAGTTTCTTGTTGTAACCACGCTTTGAAATGTTCAAAATCTGAAAGAGTTTTACCTCTGGCATTCATTTTTACATACAACTCATCCGTTTGTTTTAATTCATCTAAATCCAAAAAGTCAAATTGTATTGTTTTCTGATTTATAAGCCTACTCCATAATGCAGTAACATCTATTTCCTTATCATTATTTACTTGTTTATTAATTTCATCTAACATTACAAGCATACCTTTTACGCTTGGGTCGCTTAACCAATTGCGTAGAAACCAAGTATTGTTAATTATGCGATTTGATAAAGCGTCTGTATTAAAATCAACTATATTTAGTTTATTATCACTATTGGTAATTGCTAAACAAAAATCTGTAGTGGACTTTCTTGTTTTGTAGCCAAAGCCTTTTAAAATATTAAGCTGTTCGGTAATTTCATCTTTACCCAAGCGTTGAATGATGTACCAATGCAGTAAATAAAGTGTTGTCAATCTTTGCTGACCATCTAATGGGATTAATTTAGTATGCGGAATATCAGTACTAATCTCTTTGTTTTGCAGGTTGTATTCAATACCTAAATCCAAACTGTTAGCATAGCTTTTTACAGCTGTTAACATAACATTTACAGCTTCTTTGTTACGTTGTAAAATAAGTTCTTGCTCTTTTCCTTCTATCTTACCATATATAAAACCTAAAGAAAGTTGTTCTTCCTCATTTAAAGATTTTAAAAGGGATTGCACAAAGTTAACACGGATTTGATTGACTCTTTTTTCGGTACGACCTTGAGCATAATCTCGCTGTATTACAGGTATTTCAATTTGATGATTCTTTAATAAATCCCAAAACGTATGTATGTGTTTACTCTCCATCTTTAACTGGTTTTAAATTAAAAAAAGAAGTAAATGTTTTCACTATGGCATCTACATACTGTTTTCTATCCTCATAACCCCAATAGCTCATTTGAAAAGTCAATGTATCTTGTGTATAATATTTTAGGAAGATGTTTTTTGTTGCTAAAGGAATAAAGGCTTTTACTCTATTATCATTTTCATCTAAATAGCTACCTGCATCTATTTTTAGTAATTTATCTCGCTTACTCACAAAATTATCATTGTTAAAATGGCTATTGGTAATTCCATCTAACAAGCACAAGTTTTCTAAACTATGTTTGTTAAAAACATCGTTTGTTAGGGTCTCTAAACTACTCATTATATCCTTTAACTCCCTTGTAATTGATGCGTGAGCATCTAATGTTTTGATGCAATCATCAACTTTAGAAAAATCAATATCTATTTCTTGATGCTCGTTTGCCTTTTTAAAGTTTTCATTCAAGAACTTTAAGTCTTTAACCCAACCTACTACTTGTTGTACGGTTTCAAATTTTTCTGAATTTTGAGCGTGTATATGCTCTAAATTCCAAAATGTTGTTTTAAATAAATGAAATGGAAAACGATATGAAAAATCACTATTCTCATAAGAAATCAAATTGAATAAGAGTAATATGGAATGTGTTTGTTTGGGCGTTTCGTAACTTAAATTCTCTAATTGATATTTTTCTACATCAATATATTTTTCTTTAATGAGTTTAGTTAGGTTTTCTTTAAAAACAGATTTAGACGTTATCTCTTTATATTGCCCTATTATAGATTTAACATCATTTAATTTTTCGTAAATGATAAAGCCTATTAAGTGATACAAACTACGGTTATTATACCACTCTAAAAGAATATCATAGATGTTTTTTACTTCAAACCATTGTAATGGGTCTTCCGTAAAGCTTGGTGCTTTATTTTCTTCAATAAAATCATCTAAATACTGTCTATAAGCAAACAGTTTATCGTTAGATTTATTTGGTTTTTGTTTTACATTGTTAAATAGTAAATCAATACGGTTGGCTTGGTCTTTATCACTATTATCGTTACTTACAAAATACCAAAAATTATCATCTTGTAATTTATTTTCAATAGCATTCCATTCTTGTGCAAACTGATTTATTTTTAATACTTGAAGTTCGTTATTTGTTTCATTTTTTAGTTGTAATACGAACAGGGCCTTAATCAACTCTGCTTGTGCTAAATCTATTTTACCTTGGTTAAAGTTGATAAAAACTTCTTCTGAAGATTCGTTACTCACTACATTATACCAAATGACCTTGGTATTGTAAAACAATTTATTTTTAAAACTATTTAACTGTAATTGGTCTCTTTGGTCTACCCAATACCTAATAACACAGTAAGCCATAAAGAAATGGTAATTATCTACATTATCATTTTCTCTAATATGCTCTATATAGGTCTCCCAAAGTGCATTAACCGATTTTTGATTTGGTTCTGTTGACTGTTCTGTAACTGAATGTAGATTATGGATATCTTTTAAAAAGGTTTCGCTTGCTACCCTTGTTTTATAACTTATGGTAAATCTTTTAGCATCTGAGTTAAGAATATTCTCTTGTTGTAAAATACTTAAAATGATAAATAAGGTAGTGCTACGCTGTTGCCCATCTAATAGCTCAAAACTATTTTCTGACAATTCTTTTACAACAATAGGTTGTAAGCAATAAAACCCATTTTTAGAGGCATCAAACTCCTCTATATCGTTAAGTAATTCTTCTACTTGACGAATATCCCATTTGTAACCTCTTTGGTATTTTTCTACTACAAAATGATAGTTTTCTAATTGGTGTATGGATTTTAATTCAAATATATTATCCATACTACACCAACCTAATTTTACCCGTTAACAAGTTTTGCATTAAGCCTTGTTTTACCATTTTATATTTTGATAGCTTTTGTTCTAATTGTTCGATTTCTGTATCCATATCGGAAAGAATATTAGCTATTTGTGTTTGTTCTTCTTTTAGAGGAATAGAAACTTCAATTTGTTTTAATTTTCCTGGGCTAATTTCGAGAAATGTACTCCCACTTGCATTTTGAAGTAATTTGTTTTTTAAAGTCCCCATTAAATAGTAAAGAAACTCGTTGCTAGTTTCATCACATGATATTAAAGATTGAAATCCCTGATTTGTACAGGCTTCAATTTTTAGAATAGCCAAATCTCCTATACCTGCCCTTGATGTTAAAAGAATCGTTCCTATTGGTAACATTTGTGCTGAAGAATTTGAGTATCCTTCTTTTGTGATTTTTCTTTTACTATTGCTTACATACTTTTTCTTTCCTATTTCAGTAGGTGTAAACCAATTTATATTTCCATTCCAATATTCGGAATTGAATGAGCTTGGTGTTCCTCCTCCAATAATTTTCGCAATATCACCCAACTTCTTCACCTCCCAATTTTCTTTAGGTGTTAAGAGTTGTTGCATAACACCTTGTTTAATGGCTCTTTTTTTAGTGAGTTTTTGTTCTATAGATTGAATTAAATTATCAGTATCGCTTAATACTTGGGCTATAGCTATTTGTTCATCCAATTTCGGGAGAGGTATAATAATATTTCTTATATCTTCTAAAATTAAGTTTTGATGTGAACCTGCTTTAACTTTACTTAATAATTCATTCTGTCCAATATTTGATTTTAGGTAAAACATTACCCAATCTAAATATTCTTTTTTCTTAAATTTTGCAACACCAACTGCACCACCTATAAAGGCAATTTCCTTATTACTAAAAACACCAACTTTACCAATACTGCCAGAGATAGAAATAAGAAAACATCTTTCATCTAAAAGAATCATAGGAAATCTTTTCGCAACACTTTCAGGTATAAAATAATCAGTTTTAAAATTTATGACTTTTCCGTCAAAATCTTTGTTCTGTATAAAAGGTAAAGTATGCTTATCTCTTTTATTTCTTAATGTTGGTTTAATATGATTTGAATAGTCAAAACCCGTTTGCTTTGTAAATGTTTTACAAAAGGATTCAAACGTGCAAATTTCCCAATCTTTTGGCAATACTTCTTTTAATTTCATTAACTCCATACAAAACCCATTTTTTGTAAGTGTGTATTCACTTTGGTTTCTAAACTTTCTACTTCATTATCAATAAGAGGTAATGGGTTTTCATAGCGTTCTGCTAACTCTTTTACTCTGTTAGTTAAACGTTGGCTTATATGGTCTATCTCTTCTTTTAAAGTGCTTTCTATTATGTGCATCCATTTATCATCTACTACCAATTGTTTTACCTCATCTACTGTTAAAGTTGGGTATTTTACATAGAGTTTTGTATCCAACTCTTTTTCTGCTTCTTTAATGGTTTTGCTAGTCGCAGTTTGTTTTGTTAGTAGCGCAATGTACTCTTTTAAGACTTTTAATTCATCAGCTATATCTGTGTCGCCTTTTAATTCTTTAATACGAGCATTTATAGTGGCTTTGTTTACTTTTTCCATCTCTCCAAAATAACCACCTTCACTACTGTGTTCTTCCTCTAATTCTGTTAATTCACTTGATATGGTTTCTTTTTCTGCTTGTAAGTTTTCTAATGCTTTTTTTTCTGTTTTAAAATAACGGTTAATCACTAAATCTTTAGGTACAAGGTCGCACGTCCAACCTTTATCAACTTTCTTTTTAGCTTTATCTTTTACAATTATTCTATAGGTTTCAGCTTTCCAACCATCTTGGGTAATGATGTAACTATCATCTTGCATGAGTTCAAACCAATAACTCATTAAATGTTGGTACATATCATAAGGGTCTATCAATGCCTTATTGGCGTATTGATTTAACAAATTTTCAGATAAGCTATGTATTAATTCTTTTGGGTTAAAACCTTGTGTTAAGGCTTTTAAAGTGGTGGTAGTTTCTGTTTTCCATTGGGAAAATAAATTATCCATTCGCGTACTAAACCCCACAAACTCCGGATGCTCAAAAATGGTGGTTTTAATCTCCTCTTTAGGTACTTTTAAGCTACTGTAATTAGGTCTTTTACTTTGGGTAAATAATGCGCCTTTTACATTAGGATATACATCCCAAAAGTGTTGCAATGCCTTAATATCAGCATTAGGAATATCACCTAATAAATGCGCTTCAATATCTTGTATATCTTCTGTTTCTTGACTTTCTATATATCTTGGAATATTAAGATTAAACTCATTGGCTTCAATATCTGTTAATGACACCATTTTGCTAAAGCCTGGTATGTATTCTTGATTATTAAATACGTCCGCTATTTTATGAATGTCTTTTTCTTGCAAACGGTTTTTATTACCATCTTTAATAAAACCTTTACCGGCATCTACCATAAAAATACCTTTTCGGTTTTGGGCATTTTCTTTATCAATTAATATAATACACGCAGGAATGCCCGTACCATAAAATAAGTTGGCAGGTAAACCAATAATGCCTTTTATATAGCCTTTACGAATTAAATTCTGACGTATTTCTGCTTCTGCATTTCCTCTAAACAAAACACCGTGAGGTAAAATAACGGCGCCTTTACCGTGACGTTTTAATGAGCGTACAATATGTAATAAAAAGGCATAGTCTCCATTCTTTGCAGGTGGAATACCATAGTTTTGAAAACGGTTATATGGAATATCTTCTGGCAAGTTTAATCCGTTGCTCCAACGTTTATCACTAAATGGTGGATTGGCTACTACATAGTCAAAGGTTTTTAGGTTGTCACTAGCTGCGTTTTCAAAGAGTGGTTTTGCTAAGGTATTCCCTTGTTTTATTAATGCAGTTGGTTCGTTATGAAGAATCATATTCATACGAGCCAAACCAGAAGTAGCAGAATCTTTTTCTTGTCCGTACAACGTTACTTTACCATTAGCGACATCACTAATTTTTAATAGTAAAGAACCTGAACCACAAGCTGGGTCATATACCGTTGTTTCGGCAGTTGTTTCTTCTTTATCAATACCAATTATTTTAGCCATTATTCGGCTAACTTCAGCAGGCGTATAGAATTGCCCCTTACTTTTCCCGCTTTCTGTAGCAAAGTGACGCATTAAATATTCGTAGGCATCACCTAAAATATCATCACCTTCCGCTTGGTTTTTACTAAAGTCTAAACTTGGGTTTTCAAAGATTGCAATGAGATTGGTTAATCTATCTACCATTTCTTTTCCGCTACCTAATTTGGTAACATCATTGAAGTCTGGCATATCAGATAACTGATTGGCTTCTGCAATCGGTGCAATTATCTTTTTATTAATTTGGTCCCCAATATCTATTGTTCCTTTAAGTGCAACCATAGCTGTAAAACTTGCACCATTAGGAATTGTGATTGGTGCATAGGGTTGCCCCGCCCATTTGTCGCTTATATATTTTATAAAGAGCATTACCAATACATAATCTTTGTATTGACTTGCGTCCATTCCACCTCTCAATTCGTCACAACTTGCCCATAGTGAGCTATATAATTCTGATTTTTTTATTGCCATTCTGACCTAATTCCTTTGATTGATTTTAATAGTTATCGAACCCTAAAAATATAAATCTTTTTTGTAGGAATATGGAATAATTCCAAGTAAATTTTTAATGACAATACCCCATTGGGTTTCTTGGGTTATAGTGGGGTATTTATACTACAATTTTTGCTTTCTCCTTTAAAGTTTTCAAGAGGCTTCATCATATTGTTTTTACACCATACCTTTGACTCTATTTTAGGTGCGTCCCATCGCTTCGATTAATTCTTCTTTCATTATAGTCTCAACTACATCTACATATTCTGCTGTGGTAGAAATACTATCATGTATTGTACATATTGATGCTTTTAGATATTCTATAGAAATACGTTTTGCGATAATATCTATCATTAAGTAACGTTCAATACTCTACAATAATCTTAGAAGTAGCGATTTGTCCTTACTCTTAAGCTGTCCAAATACCTCATACACGTATAAGAACATCTCCTTAAACATCTTCTTTGGTTTTGCATCCTCTTGCCTCAAAAACCCTCTTATCTGTAAATAACACTTGAAAAATTGCTATTTTAACCTCTTCTTCCACAAATCATATATCGCTATGTATAGCCCATAGATTTGAGAGACTCTAAAAAAATGGAACGTTTAATTATTTACTGCAACAGAACCACTCTCCTTTTATTTTTTTAAACCTGATTTAAAAAATAAAACGAACAACATGATATATCTGTCATTTAGAAAATAGTTTATCTTCGCTTTTGCTAAGCAAACGTTTTTCACAAAACAACACATATACTAAAACGTTAAGTGCAATACTAGAACCCCTAAAATTATATAGGTCTAAAAAGGAAAACAAATGAGAATTCATGAAAAATATACTGAAGCCTTAAAATCATTTACAGAATTTGTAACTGTTCATGAATGGGCACAAAGAGTAGCTGAACTTTACCCCCTACTATTAGAAAAAGCTGAAAAAGAAGCACAAGCCCAAAAACAAGATACGACAGGTTTGCGAGAAATTGCCGCACGAATCTCATCACGATTATCCGCTGGCAAATTCAATTATATAGAAATAGATGATAGTGAACGACCTCGGAAAATTAAATTCCTAACCGCTGAAGAACGACAAAACAATAAAGAAAAAGAATTAAATGAGGATATTGAACCTATCACTCGTGCCGAAATAATTAATCTGGCTAAAGACAAATTCAAGATTTATGAATTATATCGGTTAGATGAATTTAAAAATATACAAAAAGCATTTAAAGACTATTTTGGATTAGACTTTGAGCTTGATCACGCCCATGCATTATTAGACCCCAAAAGCGGAGGAATTCATCATCCCGACAACATCCAATTACTAATGAAATATCACAATGGTAAAAAAAGTAATAAATCCTGGAAACGGTTTAATTTTAATGAACAAGAAAATTACATAAAAGATGCTATTAAATTACAAAGCAACGTAGCTGACAGTTTTAAAATTGAATTGAATAATGAAATTCTTTCTCAACTTCTAAATCGCTTAAAAAGAATCTACTGTTAAATTAAATCATTAGGAACAATACAGTTTTAGAATATATCCCCCAGCACCAGCCCCCCTTACAAAAGCCCCTAAAAACATACAAAAACGCCTTTCACAAAAAGCCTTTACTTTGTTAAGCCCAGCAGCTCTATTGAAGCTATTGAAAAAACATCTAAAACGTTTTTTTTAAAACTAAACAGTTCTAAATTAAACCGATTAATACTTTTTCAAGGGCTACTAAATAGTCTGCATTCCTCTTTTTTTTTTTGCAAAACAAATAGATTTAGAGCCCCATAAAAATTAGACCAAATAACATTTATTTACTAAAAAATAATAAACGCCCCTCCTAATTATAACGTTATAAATTATAATTAAATGATTCTAAACACAATACATTTTAAAAATCATTTTACGCAAAAAAACGTAGGTTCTTTAAACTTAAAAAGTTAATTT
>NZ_JBXVVH010000030.1:0-24825 GCF_057219185.1 Lacinutrix sp. YIN62 | reverse complement strand
CTTCTGGTTTCATAAATGTGTTAAAGTTAATAAATAAAAAAATCTCGAGGGTGAATTAAACCCCGAGATTTTTAAACTTACACAGTTTATGAGATACTGCCTTTTTAGCTATTGTACAGGTTTTTAATAAATTGAATTTTCTTTCAAAAATTTAGATTTATATAATTTAAGGAATGAAAAATTGTACTGTTATATCTTTAATGTAGTTGTTTAAATGAAAGTGGTTTTAGAAAACGTCTTTTAAATTAAAAGCATATATGTTAAAGAATAAATTCAAATTAGATGTTATTTATTTGATGAAACGAATACTTTCATTAACGACTATTTCTAAGGCTTTTGGTAGAGTTTTTTTTTGCCATGGATGACTAGATCCAAAAACATGATCGCTATTTTCAATAGCTAATAAAGTGTTTTTTGGGTTCCAAGACTGTAAGTTTTTGGCTTCGATAAATTTTACTGAAGGGTCGTTTATTGAGTGAATTATAAGATAAGGTATCGTTATGCTTTTAACGGCAGTTTCAATGCTTAATCGTTTTTCGTTTTCTTTGAAGTTTGTATAAAATTGGTAGTAATGTGGCATTTTCTGATTTGTTCTACCATTTAAAATATATTTTACACCGTCTTTCTTCCATTGTTCTAAATTACCTATGGTAGCGGATCGTTTTGCAAAATCGCAGACACCCGCCCATGTGATTAATCGTGTTATTCGCCTGTCTTCTTGGGCTTTTATTGCTGTTATTCCGCCTGCTCGTGAATGTCCTATTAAGGTTATGTTAGTCGCGTCTATATGCTTGGATAAAGTCGTATTTGCAGTAGAAAACAAATTTATTATGGCATCTAGATCGTCCAATTCTTTGATGTAATTGTTTTCACCAAAAGCATTTAAATCAGGGAAATCTATGGGGTTAGTAATAGTACCACCATTGTGAGAAAAGTTGAATTTCACAAAAAAGAAGCCTGCTTTAGAAAATGTTTCTGCAACGAGATCCCAGCTTCCCCAATCCTTAAATCCTTTGTAACCATGGCAAAAAATAACTAAAGGTTTCTTTTCGTTATTATTGTTAAAAAAGACGTCCCAAATTATTGGTTTTTGGTGTTTTCTGTGTAAAACATTATTCTTTTGTCTCATTTTTAAAGTTCTTTTTCTATAAAATCAATTTCAGGATTGCAAATTTCTAGAATTAGTTTTTTTAATTCTTCACAGAATTTAGTTAAAGTGTCTAGGGTTATTTGTGGGTCTTTTTTACCGCCTCTAATTTGTTCTTTTTTGGTGAATTTTAAAAATCCAGTGTTTAAATTTTTGAACGAAATAATGCCTGCTTCTATGGGGAAATCTAATGGTTTGGATTGGTTTAACATATAGGCATAAGTTAATATCTGGAAACTCTTGCTATATTTTTTGTAGTCACTTGTGATTTCTTCCCAATTAATTAGTTCTACTTGATTCTGAGTAACCTTGCCTGTTTTGTAATCTATAATCCTTGTTGTACCGTTGTATTCGTCTACACGATCTACCGTTCCTCTTATTGTAACTTCAAAATCAAGCTCATCTATGGGGAGTGTTATTTTATTTTCCGCCTCTAATGCTATAATTTTTATAGTGTTTCCTTTTTTAAGATCTTCTATTTCGGTATTTAAAAAGTTTAAAACATAACGTTTTGCTATTTCGTAGACGATTAGATTTTTACCCTTAGTTAAATCTCCATCTTTGTACTCTTCTTTAAAAAAACGAGTGATGGTCTCATCAATTTTGGACTTCATTGTTTTAATATACTCTATGTTTAGCAATACATTTATATATGGTGTATAGAGTTCTTCCAGCGTATTATGTACAACAGTTCCCATGGTATTAGCAGCAACGGTTTCCTCTACATCTTCAAGGTCTTTTATGCCTAATAACCTCTGGTAATAAAAATCCATAGGATTTCTTATGTAGTTGGTTAAAGATGAAGGAGAAAACCCTTTTTTTGAAATGTTTTTTAATTGATGTATAACTTCTTTTGTTTTAGTTATTCGCTTCAACTCAGTCTTTATATTAGGGACTCTTGGTGTAATTATTTTATGTTTAATATCATGAATAGTCTCCAGCTCTAATTGATTTATAAAACGACTTTTCTCGCCACCTGTTAGAACGTCTGTTTCTGTATTGTATAGAATGTATATTTTTTTAGCCCGCTGTAGTAATCTATAAAAGTGATAAGTGTATACAGCGTCTTTCTCCTTGTAAGTCGGTAAGTTATTTTCTATTTTAACATCGAAAGGAATAAAAGAATTGTTGCTTTTTCCAGAAGGAAGTATGCCCTCATTGACAGATGATATGATAACGGTTTCGAAATCTAACACACGGGATTCTAGCATTCCCATAATCTGTAGTCCTTGTAAGGGTTCGCCTTGAAAATCTAAGGTTTCAGCACTTAGAAGTTCTTTGTAAATACTAAAAAGAGCAGAAACATCACTGATATGTTTAAAACTTTCGTTTAATCTATAAAGTTCATTAAATAGTGTATTAAAACGAAATAAATATTCTAATGAAAGTGTATTGCTCGTTTTGTCTTTAGTGAGATCGTTTTTAATTAAAGATATTATTTTGAAACAATTTGAAATGGCTTTTTGTGCATTGTTTTCCCAATTTGAAAATAATTGATCAATTAAAAGGGAGTGCGTTTTGCAATATTTTTTTAGGTCGTTAATAGATAAGTAGACCAGGTTGTTTTTTTGAATGTTATCAATAAGTATTGCGGCAATATCAGTTTCTTCAACTATAAAAAGAGGTTTAATAAATTGATGTGAAAGAATACTAATAACTTCTTTATAATAATAGGTGTCTGCTCCTTTTTTTTGAATATTAAATAACAATTCGAATAACGATGCTAGTGGTATTGAGTTTAATGGAAAACCCATCGTTATGTTTAAGGTTTCTATGCTTTTAGGGATCGAATTTAAAATGGGAATAAGTAAATTTTCTTCACCTAAAACTACAGCTGTGCTTTTAAGGGTTGGATTTTCTTTGGATATCGTTTTGAGTATACTTCCAATGGTTTTGGCTTGTCCGATATTTTTTGGAATTCCAAGTATTTCTATTGTTTTAGTAGTCGTGTAATGTTGAGTTATCCATTTAAAAGGATTGTTTTCAAAATGTTTCCAGTTCTGTTTATGCTGTCTTGTAAATAAAGCGGCATCGTGTATAGGATTATTTAAAAACGCTTGATCTATATCCCAGTATATTTCTGCCATATCATTTTGAAGCAGTTCTTGTATTATCGTTTCTTCGGCTGTGTTTAAGGCATTAAATCCTAGGAATATATGTGTTTTGTTTTGTTTACTATTTATGTAGGATTGAATGTTTTCTACAGCTTCTCTATAAATTAATCCTTGATAGCCTGTTTTTTTTGCTAATAAAGATTTTGTGTAGTGTTTGTAATACGTTTTTAGCCTACTCCAGAATTTAAGATAGTCTATTACAACCTTGGTTTTGTCTTGCTCAAGGGACCAGTGTTCTAGCTCTTTTATGGCGCTTAAATATTCAAAAATATTATCTTGAGGAATGAGATAGCGATCAATTTCATTGAAATCTTGTAATAGTATTTGGGCCCATTTTGAAAAGCCTTCAAAGGAGTCTCTTTCGTCCTTAGCCGTTAATTGTATGTAGGTATTATAAAACTCAAAAAGAAGCTCTGTGTTTGAAATTGTTTTTAATTGCGATAATTCTTCTACAAACTCTTCAATACTAATAATAATTGGAGCAAAGATTGTTTTATTAACGACATTGGATAGTTCTTGTTTTAAAAAAACACCCGCTCGTTTACTCGGTAGTATAAAGGTTAGGTTCGATAAATCCTCGCCTTTATTATTTAAATCACTTATTACATCAAAAATAAAACTCTTCATTGTATAAAAATAAAAAACGCTTCGGGATCCCGAAGCGTTTTTTATTTTTATTTAGAGTGTTTGTTAAAACTTATTTTTTGATAAGGTTTACTTCTACACGTCTGTTTTCTTTTCTTCCAGCTTTAGTACTGTTTGAAGTAATTGGATATTCTTCCCCAAATCCTTTAGCTGTTAATCTGTCTGAACCAATACCGTTTTCTACTAAGTAATCTTTTACTGCATTTGCTCTAGATTCAGATAATCTTTGATTTGTTTTTTTGCTACCTACGCTATCTGTATGACCTCCAATTGAGAATTTAGCTTTAGGGTATTCTTTTAAAATAGCTGTTATTGCTTGTAATACAGGGAATGTTGCTTTTTTGAAAGACGCTTTTCCAGAATCAAATAAGATTGTTTTAGCATAAGAATTTAAAGTTTCAATAACTTCAGCATCTGGTACTTCAGGAGCTTCAGGACAACCATTGTTAGCTACAGTTCCAGGCTCATCAATACATTTATCATCTTTATCTAAAACAGAATCACCATCTGTATCAGGCCATGGGCAACCGTAGTTGTCTGGAGAACCAGCTTCGTTAATACATTTGTCATCTCCATCTGCAACACCATCACTATCAGCATCAGGACATCCGTTTAATGCTGGAAGACCTTTTACTGTAGGACAAGTATCTTTAGAATCTACAACACCATCACCATCTGTATCAGGGCAACCATTATGCTCTGCCAAACCAGCTACGTTAGGACAAGTATCTCTACTGTCTTCTATGCCATCACCATCTGTATCAGGGCAACCATTGAAAGCTTCTAAACCAAAGACATCTACACAAGAGTCATTTTTGTCATATATTCCATCTCCATCTGTATCTTTTCCTCCAAATTTAAAAGAAAGACCAGCTGTATGTTGGAAATGGCTAACACCATAATCAGCAAATGCATGCTTATATTTAGTTTCAAGAGAGAAACCAACATTGTCAGTAAACCAATACGTTAATCCTAGTGATCCGTTAAGTGTACCTGCGCCTACGCTACTATTAGAACCTGAAGAGTTCGTGTTGTAAGGGCCTTCTTCAATCCAAGTATAACCTCCTCCAATACCTACAGTTGGAGCGAATTTATTAGATTTACTTAAAAGGTATTTTACATTGGTATCAAGAGCATAGTAGTTTAAGTCGTTAACAGAAACATCTACAGCTCCAGTTGGAGTATCTAATTGTCCCCAGTTTTCAATTTTGTTGATAGACCCACCAACAGATACAATAAAATTATCACCTACATAATTAGAAATACTTATTGTAGAAAAAGAAGGAAGTATATTCCAATGTCCTTTTACATTGAAAAATTCGTCAAAGTAATCACCTTGTGGAGCATCTTCACCAACAGGATAAACGTCCACTGCGTTTATACCAAAGCTAACAGCCCAAGGGTTATCTTGGTCTTGTGCATTTGCATTACCGAAACTTGCTAGAAATGCTAGTGCGAATAATAATCTGCTAAGATTTTTCATATTCAAAATAATTTAATTTTAAGAGTGTTAATTTTAAGAGTGTTAATTTAAAGCAAAAATAAGTTGTTAAAAAGTCTTAACAAAGACAAAAAGATAAAAATATCGAGTGCTAATACTATGATTACAATTATTAGGCAGGTTTTAAATAACACCTAAAGCTTTGCCGACTTTTGTAAAAGCTTTTATGGCAAGATCTAAATGTTCTTTTTCGTGAGCAGCAGAAAGTTGAACTCTTATTCTTGCTTTATCTTTGGGAACAACAGGATAGAAGAAACCAATAACATAAATACCTTCTTCTAACAACATATTTGCCATATCTTGAGATAATTTGGCATCATATAACATTACAGGAACTATAGCGGAGTCTCCATCTACAATGTCAAAGCCAACCGCATTCATTGCTTTTTTGAAATAATTTGTATTGAATTCTAGTTTGTCTCTAAGTTCAGTATCGTTTGCTAACATATCGAATACTTTAATTGAAGCGCCAACAATAGCGGGAGCTAATGAATTTGAGAACAAATAGGGTCTAGAACGCTGACGTAGAATTTCTATAACTTCTTTTTTTGCAGTAGTATAACCACCCATGGCGCCTCCCATGGCCTTTCCTAAGGTTCCTGTTATAATGTCTATTCTACCTAAAACACCTTTTTCTTCTAATGTACCACGTCCAGTTTTTCCAATAAATCCAGTCGCATGGCACTCATCTATCATCACTAACGCATCGTATTTGTCTGCTAAATCACATATTTTATCTAGAGAAGCAACAATACCATCCATAGAGAATACGCCATCTGTTACAATGATTTTAAAGCGGGCACCATTTTTGTTTGCTTCAATGAGTCTAGATTCTAGCTCTTCCATATTATTATTATCATAGCGATAACGGGCTGCTTTACAAAGGCGAACACCATCTATTATTGAAGCATGGTTTAGCGAATCTGAAATAATAGCATCTTCTTTTCCTAATAAAGGTTCGAAAACCCCACCATTAGCATCAAAAGCAGCAGCGTATAATATCGTATCTTCAGTACCATAAAAATTGGCTATTTTTTGTTCTAACGCTTTATGTATATCTTGAGTACCACAAATAAAACGTACCGAAGACATGCCGAAGCCATGTGTGTCCATCGCATCTTTTGCAGCTTGTACAACCTCAGGATGTGAGGAGAGGCCTAAGTAATTGTTGGCACAAAAATTTAAAACGGTTTTTCCGGTGTCTAATGTTATTTCTGCACCTTGAGGAGACGTAATTATTCGTTCTTCTTTAAAAAGACCATTATCCTTTATACTTTGAATTTCGTTTTCTAAATGCTTTTTTATATTACCGTACATAATGCTGTTTGTTTTAATGCAAATTTAAAATGTTTTTTGCGTAAGAGGGGAAAACGAGATTCTTTTTTTTAATACTAGTATTTAAGAATTTTAATGGTGTCATTTAAGTAAACTAGAATTTTTTGTGTAACCTCTATTTGCATAGTTTCTAATACATCTTGATAATCCTGTAATTGATGTTGGTATTTGGGATTGTGTAATCCTGTTTTATAATCAATTATTACCGCTTGATTTTTATTGTTTATAACTAAACGATCAGGTCTTAGTATTTTACCTTCTTTAGTAATAATGTCTCGTTCGTTATAAATAGTGTGTGCGTCATTGAAATAATTTTTAAGCTCAGGGTGATTAACAATTTTATATATTATGTTTTTTAAAGCAGTGGCCTGTTCTGTGCTAAGCATTCCTAAGTCTATAAAATGATTAACCCCAAAATCAATGTCATTTTTTGTATAAATATGTGCCATTATATTATGAGCAATATTACCTCTTTCTATAGCATCTTGTTGGTTTGTATCCCAGAGGTATCCTGAATTGGAGATTACTTTTATATTATGATCTTGCTTGGCGGTTGTAATGAATTCGGTTTGTTCAATGGTGTTGTTGGTTTCAATTATTTTGTTACTTTCCTTAAAGGGGCTTCCATACGTGTAATTTAATTGTGAGTCATTCCATGCTCCAATGTGCATTAAGTAGTTGATGAGTAAGCCCGAGTATGTTTTTAGATTTGGTTCTCCTTTTTTGCTAATGTCTTTTTTACCAATAATATACAGCTGTTCTACAGGTCTTGTTAATGCAACATAGAGTAAGTTTAAATTGTCTAGTTCTAATGCCGATTGATGTCTTTCGTATATTTCAAATCCTTTCTTATTATAAAACTCAAAATCTTTGGTGTAGTTAAGTAATGTATGTGAAAAGTTGTTGTACTCTTCTTTCTCTAATGCATACCATTCTTTGGGGTCTATTTCATTGTAAATATCCAATTGTGCATATGGGAAAATAACGATGGGAAACTCTAATCCTTTAGATTTGTGGATGGTCATAATTTTAACGGCATCTTGGTTTTGTGGGGAAACAATACTTAAGGTGTCCTTTTTCTTATTGTAATACTCTAAAAAACCTAAGGCATCAGAAATATATTTTTGTGAATATTCTAATACAATATCCAAGTAAAATTGTAGGTAAGCATTGGAGTGTTTTACAAGTTTGAAGTTTCTAATAATATTTTCAACAATATCATATAATGGTTCTTGAATAATGGTTTTTGGATTTATTTGAATGTCAAAAACCTTAAAACTTTCAAATAAATCATTTAAATTTAGGTCAATATGTTTTTTAAAATAGTGGTGTTTATCTTCTATGGAATAGGTGTTTGCTAAATACTCCAATATATAAATTTTAGAACTGCTATCATTTGGATTCATTAACAGACTTAAAATACTATTTGTAAAGCAGACTTCTGGAGAATTACTTATTAGCATTGTTTCAGAAGACGTTATTTTTAGTCCTTCGTTACTTAAGTATTCTGCAAGAGCAACACCTTCTTTCTTTTTTCTTATAAGAATAGAAATGTCTTTCAATTCATAACCATTTTCAATACATGTGTTTATGGTTTGCATCACGTATTGAGGATATATTTCATTAATGTCGTCTCCTTTTTCAAAATCTATAAAATTTAGGTTAACATAACCTTTGTTTTCTAGAAATAATTTTTGAGAGGCCTTTTTATAAAGATTTGCGTAGTTAGTGTCTCTAAGTGCTATTTTAGATAAGTATTCGAAAAAACAATTATAAAAACTAACGATGTTTTGATAACTTCTGTAGTTGCTTTCCAAACGAATATTCTCAAGCTCTATTTTAAAAGGAGTCTTGCCATTACTTAATTCTATAAATTGCTCAGCGTTGCCTCCTCGCCATCTGTAAATGGCTTGTTTGGCATCCCCAACTAACATTGCTGTTCCTTTCTCGCCTTTTAAATTTTCTCCTGTGAGAGCATTGTCTAATAAAGGTATTAAATTCTGCCATTGCATTTGGGAGGTGTCTTGAAATTCATCTATGAAATAGTGACGAAATTTTTCTCCCATTCGTTCGTATATAAAAGGAGTAGGTTGCTCTTTTATTTCATCGCTTATAATACTGTTGAATTCTGAAATAAGCATTTTGTTTTGTTCTATCTTAATACTATTTAACTCATTGTTAATGGCGTTTAAAACAGATAAAGGAGTAATGTTTTTGTAAAACCCTTTTAAGAATTTGAGATGAAAAACAGCCGTTTTGGTCTCTTGATAGTAGCTTCCAATTTGAGGGAGAATGGAATCAATAGTGTTGGCCTTTATTGGATCGAGTGTTTTATTATAAATTTTTATCCCTTGATTAATATTATTTTCTAATTGATTCGTGTATAGTCCGAAAAAAATTAACTCAGCTGCTTTCTTAAAGTGATTAGGTAAAGTGCTTCTTGTAAAATCTGTAAACGCTAAGCCATTTTCTTTTATAAGTTTTAAAGCAGCACTAGCTGAAGATATAACGCTATGTTCTGTGGATTTAATTTTAGTAATTAATAATTGTCTAAGGGTTTTAAAATCTTCAAATGTTTTCCCTTCAAGTGTTTTTACGTACTCTAAATCATTTTCATTAATTAAAAGTGCTGCAATTGCGTTGAAGTCTCTAGAGACGTCCCAACTTTTATCATCGTCTGCTTTTTCTATGGCAAAATCTATTAAGACTTTTGTTAATGCCGCATCACTTCCAGCTTTAGCAATTAAGCTATCTACGGCTTCACTTAATAATGTTTTTACGTCTAGTTCTACTTCAAAATTTAAAGGGAGTTTTAAATCATGGGCAAAGGTGCGTATTAGTCTATGGTTAAAACCGTCTATAGTAGAAATATCAAATGCTGCATAGTTATGCATTATGCTGTTTAATACTTTTTTCGATTTACTGTGTAATTTTTCAGGTTCAATAAGAAGTTCTTCACAAATCGCATTAAACATACTGTTTGGTGTCTCAAGAATAGCTGTATCAGAAAACATTTTTAGCATTTCTAAAATACGCGTTTTCATTTCGCCAACGGCCTTGTTGGTAAATGTGATGGCTAAAATGTGTTTGAATTTTTCCCTATTATTAGAAGCAAAGAGTATTTTAAGGTATTCTTTTACCAGTGTAAATGTCTTTCCACTTCCTGCGGAGGCATCGTAAACACTAAAAGAATGGTCTCTAGACATATTATGTGTGTTTTTTGATACAAGATAAAAACTATCAATGATTTCATAGTCATTTATTATTTTTAATTACACTGTATTATCCGTAAATTTGATCCAATTTACTTAATAACATAAAATTTAGAATTATGGCTTTTGAATTACCAAAATTAAAATACGCGTATGATGCATTAGAACCTAATATCGATGCTCGTACAATGGAAATACATCACTCTAAACACCATAACGGTTATACGACTAAGCTTAATGGAGCTATCGAAGGAACAGCACTAGAAGGAAAATCTATAGAAGACATTCTTACCAATATGGATATGAATAATATGGCTGTTAGAAATAATGGAGGCGGATTCTATAATCATTCCTTATTTTGGGAGGTAATGAACCCGGAAGAAAAAGGACAATTGTCTGGAGCGTTAAAAGAGGCTATCGAAGCTGCTTATGGCTCTGTAGAGGCTTTTAAAGATGCTTTTAGTAAAGCTGCTGCAACACAGTTTGGTTCTGGATGGGCTTGGTTGTGTGTACATAAAGGAGGTAAGGTTGAAGTTTGTTCTACTCCAAACCAAGACAATCCATTAATGCCTAATGTCTCTTGTGGCGGAACACCAATTTTAGGCTTAGATGTTTGGGAACATGCTTATTATTTGAATTACCAAAATAGAAGGCCAGATTACATTAATGCATTTTTTAATGTGATTAACTGGAATGAAGTTGAAAGACGTTATGCTGAAGCAAAATAAGATACAAGTGGTAACGTGCTAAAATAACGTTATAGAATTAATAAATTAGAGGTAGTAATTTTAGATTGCTGCCTTTTTTTTGCTTTTGAAAAATAAAAAAGGTGGACGAGTGTCCACCTTTTTTGCCCCAAATCTACCATGAACTTAACCTACTTATGTTATGGTAAGTTCAAATATACTTAAGAGCTGGGTGAGTTGTAGCCTTTTTTAGATTAAAAGTGTGAAAACTCGTTAAAATGTATTTTTAGTGTCATATAGGACTGATTTAGGAAGGGTTTTAAATAAAAAAGATGGACGAGTGTCCACCTTTTTTGTCCCAAACCAAACTATAAGCCTTAACCTGTTAGCGTTATAGTATGGAGGTATAACTAATAAATAAGGCGTTTATTGTATTAGGCCTCATAAGATTTCTTTAACGTCTTAATAGAAAAAGTATTTATAATTTAGTAAGCGCGTTCTTTGTTTCCTTCGAAAAAATTAATAAAAGCCCTATTAACAACTCTATTCCCTCCAGCTGTAGGATAATTTCCAGTAAAATACCAATCTCCTAGGTTTTTAGGGCAAGCTTTATGTAGGTTTTCTACAGGTTGGAAAATAATTTTTACTTCTGCATTTACAGAATCATCACTTAGTAATACTGCTATTTTCTCAGAAATCTCTTCTGGTGTAAATTGATCGTAGATCTCTTTTACGAAATTCTTAACGTCTTTATCTTCTAAATTAACCTGTGCTTTGCATTTTTTGTAAACGTCTTCTACCAGTTGGTATTTATTATTGTCTTTTAATAATTCCAATGCCGCATTAAAAGCGATTAAAGATTCAAGGTTTGCCATGTCTATGCCATAACAATCGGGGTATCGAATTTGAGGTGCAGAAGAAACAACTATAATTTTTTTAGGATGTAATCGATCCATCATTTTAATAATGCTCTTTTTTAATGTTGTTCCGCGAACAATACTATCGTCAATTATTACCAGGTTATCTGTTGGTTTAATAACGCCATAGGTTACATCATATACATGAGCAACTAAATCGTCACGACTACTGTCTTCTGTAATAAATGTTCTAAGTTTAGCATCTTTAATAGCTATCTTTTCAATACGAGGTCTTTCGGACAAGATATCAATAACGGTTTCGGCGCTTAATCCGCCTTTGCCGTCAAGAATAGCTTGTGTTTTTTTCTCGTTAAGATGCGCTTCTACGGTTTCAATCATTCCAAAGAAAGAAGTCTCTGCTGTATTAGGTATATAAGAGAAAACACTGTTCTTAGTATCATTATTTATAGCCTTTAATACTTGTGGCATTAATAATTTTCCAAGCTCTTTACGTTCTTGGTATATTTCGGCATCACTTCCGCGAGAAAAATAGATGCGTTCAAATGAACAGGCTTTGCGTTCTAAGGGGTCTAATATTTTTTTAATAGAAACTTCTCCAGATTTTTTAGTAATAATGGCGTGGCCTGGATCTAGTTCTTTTACGTCATTAAATTCTACATTAAAAGCGGTTTGTATTACAGGGCGCTCAGATGCAATAACAACAACTTCATCATCTTTGTAATAATATACGGGGCGTATGCCTGCAGGATCACGAAGAACAAAAGAATCTCCATGGCCTAAAAGGCCTGCCATAGCATAACCACCATCCCAGTTTTTTGCCGCTCGTTTTAATATTTTAGCAACATTTAATCGTTCTGCAATTAGTGGAGAGCATTCGTTTTTATTGTAGCCTTCTTTTTTTAATTTTTTATATATCTTACTTACAGAATCATCTAAAAAATGACCGATTTTTTCCATTATAGTAATAGTATCAGTATATTCTTTAGGGTGTTGGCCTAAGTCTATTAGGTTTTTAAATAGTTCTTTAACATTGGTCATGTTAAAGTTTCCTGCCATAATGAGATTTCTGTGCATCCAGTTGTTTTGCCTTAGAAACGGATGAACACTTTCAACGCTATTTTTCCCAAAAGTACCATAACGGACATGACCTAAAAACAATTCGCCTATATAGGGAATGTGTTTTTTTTGGAGTGCAACATCTTCATTATATTCTGGATGATTGGTGAGTTCTTTATTTATGCGTTCATTAATTTGTGCAAAAATATCTTGAATGGGTTGTTGTTGTATAGAGCGAACTCTACTTATATAGCGTTCTCCAGGCTGAGTATCTAACTTTATACTTGCAAAGCCAGCACCGTCTTGACCACGGTTGTGCTGTTTTTCCATTAATAGATACATTTTATTTACCCCATAAAATGCGCTTCCATACTTTTCTTTATAGAATTCTAATGGTTTTAGTAGTCTAACCATTGCGATACCGCACTCGTGTTTTAAAATATCACTCATTGTTAAGTTGTTGTAGTAGTTGTGTTTTAAAGTCCTGTTTTAGTCAGAAAGGACAAATATATATTTAATAAAAAACGCGCTCAAATTTTGAGCGCGTTAGTTTATGTTAATTTGATTTCGAATTGTGTTAAATCCTTAAACTGCTGCAAGCGTTTGTAGACTTCTTCATTACTTAGGTTTTTCATCCGTTCTGTTCCAAATTTTTCAACACAGAAGGAGGCTAATGTAGAGCCGTAAATAACTGCATTTTTCATACTTTCAAAAGAAAGGTCTCCAGTTTTTGCTAAGTAACCAGCAAAGCCTCCTGCAAAGGTGTCTCCTGCTCCTGTTGGGTCAAACACTTCTTCTAGTGGTAATGCGGGAGCATAGAAAACATTGTCGTTATGAAATAATAGTGCACCATGCTCTCCTTTTTTAATCACGACATATTTAGGCCCCATTTCATGGATTTTTCTAGCTGCTACAACTAAAGAATATTCCCCTGTTAATTGCCTAGCTTCTTCATCATTAATGGTAATGACATCTACATTTTTAATAACGTTTAGTAAATCATCCAAAGCAATGTCCATCCAGAAGTTCATCGTATCTAAGATGGCAAGTTTTGGTTTTTTATTCATTTGGTCTAAAACGCCTTGTTGTACCAAGGGGTGTAAGTTTCCTAACATAACGATGTCCGCATCTTTGTAACCGTCTGGTACCACAGGATTAAAATGCTCTAAAACATTAAGTTCTGTCGCTAGGGTATCACGAGAGTTCATATCGTTATGATATTTACCACTCCAAAAGAAAGTTTTACCTTCTTTTACTATTTCTATTCCAGAAATATCTAGGTTTTTCCCTGTTAAAAGATTTAGGTGTTCTTGCGGGAAATCTCCACCAACAACAGATACTAATGCAGCATCTATATTAAAATTTGATGCCGAAAGACCTATGTATGTGGCTGCACCACCAAGTATTTTATCTGTTTTTCCGAAAGGGGTTTCAATAGCGTCAAAAGCTACTGTCCCTACTACTACTAATTTGCTCATAAAATGAATTCTAAATTCTGTGCAAATATAGGTTTTTTTAATATGTCGTTCTTACTAATATAATAATTGATATTTTGTGTTTAATTGTTGTTTATAAGCTTAACTAAGGTTTTTGTACTTTAATTCTTTAAGGTATTGATTTTTCTAATTACTTTCGAGAGGAATATGATGACATTTCTAAAAAAGAACACTTCGCAGATATTAGTACATTTCCTTTTTTGGACACTATTTATAATAGTATCATTATTTGTTTTCTCAAAATACTACTGGAAGGCGAATCCCTTTTTACAGTATGTTTCTATTCTTGTCGTAATTGTGTACGTTAATAATTTGGTGCTACTCCCGTTTTTTGTAAAGAAGAAGCTTTATATTATCTATGTGTTTGTATTTGCTATTATTTCTTTTTTAGCGACTCAATTATATTGTAATGTTTTTACGCAATGCGGTTGCTCTATAATGAAATGTTTAAGTGATTATCTATGGCAAACTTTGGTGCCTCTTATATTTTTTTCTTTTATATGGGTCTTGTATCGTTTTATTGATAAGCAAGAAGAATTTGAGCAAATTAAAAAAGAACATACAGAGATGGAGTTGAAATTTTTGAAATCACAAATTAATCCTCATGTTTTGTTTAATAATTTAAACACGATTTATTCTTATGCTATTGAAAAACCAAAAGAAGTACCTGATCTTATTTTAATGCTATCAGATAACCTGAAGCATGTATTGTATGAAAGTAATGCAGAAACTATTCCGTTAAGAAAAGAGTTGCTGTTTTTAGAGAACTATATTAAGTTCCAGCGTATAAGAACTGAAGGAGTAAAACAAATTTTTTATACAACAAATATTAAATCATCAGGCTGTGTAATCGCTCCGTTGTTATTAATTACTATAATAGAAAATGCCTTTAAACATAGTACATTAAATAGTGATATTTCAATTGTAATTACAGAAGAACACGGGATTTTAGACTGCAGATGTTCTAATGATTATAATAGTACAGAAGTGTTATCTGCCGATTTTAAAATTGGGTTAAAGAATTTGGAAAAACGTTTGGAACTAATGTACCAGAATAAGTATGAGTTTAATATTGTTAAAGCGAAGCAGTTTGTAGTACATTTAAAGCTAAAGCTGAAATAGTAGAGGCTGATGCGTTGCTTCTATAAGCTTTGTATCTACTCAGCACAAAGTAATTAATAAGGTGTTTTATTATAATCGATTATTTATATAAAAGAAAAATCAATGACTTGTATTATTGTAGAAGATGAAATTCCTGCTCAAAATATTTTAATTAATTTTTTAAATAAGTTTCCTAATATTGAAGTTTGCGGTGTTTTTAAAGCTGCAATTGAAGCCAGTATGTTTTTAAGAAACGAAACGGTAGATGTTGTTTTCTTGGATATTAATTTGCCAGATATCTCGGGGATAGATTTCATAAAAACAATTAAAAATCCTCCAGCTGTAATAATGACAACCGCTTACCCAGATTATGCCGTGTCTAGTTTTGAGCTGGATACAATTGTAGATTATCTGGTAAAGCCATTCTCTTTCGATCGGTTTTTAAAAGCGATTAATAAAGCAAAGGAGAGAATAAATAAGTTTAATGTTTCTGAAGATGATAATAATGCGGTTTTTTTCTTAAATGTAGATAAAACCTTACATAAGATTATTTTAAATGATATTCTGTATTTAGAGTCTGACAGGAATTATATTACAGTAATTACCAAAACTCAAAAATTAACTTATATAGATTCTCTTAAAAATTGGATAAGTAAATTGCCCGATAATCAATTTATTCAAGTCCATAAGTCGTATGTTATTAATAGTTGCTGTGTTGAAAAAATATCTGGAAATACATTGTATGTAGAGGGATGTAAGCTGCCCATTGGTAGAACATACAAATCAGAATTATTAAAACGATTAAAAATTGTCTAAAAAGAGTTAAGTCGTTATAACTTATTATTTTATTATGTAATTTAAAATACACTGATTTTGTAAACGTATCGTTTTAGATATAAAAAAAAACAGTTTAAACCTCCGTAATATGAGTTTTAAACTGTTCTTGTATTAAGTCTTAAATTAAGGTTTTGTTTATTCCTTTTTTGGATGTACCAATGTCATTTCGTTAATTAAATGTTTGGCTCCAGCGTATTTATCTACAATAAACAATACATAGCGTAAATCTACCATAATGTTTCTACAAATTTCTGGATCATAGTTTATGTCACTCATAGTGCCTTCCCAAACACGATCAAAATTGAGTCCTACTAAGTTTCCTTGTGCGTCTATTGCAGGGCTTCCAGAGTTTCCTCCTGTTGTATGGTTTGTGCCTAAAAAGCAAACAGGAACTTTTCCATTTGCATCAGAGTATTGTCCGAAGTTTTTGTTTTTATAGAGGTCTCTTAGTTTTTTGGGGACATCAAACTCATAATCGCCTTCAATGTATTTTTCCATAATTCCATCCAAATAACTAACAGGCTTGTAGTAAACGGCATCTTTTGGCGAATAACCTTTAACTTGTCCGTAGGTAACACGAAGTGTGCTGTTTGCATCTGGAAAATAGCGTGCATTCGGTTGGGCATCCATTAAAGATTTCATATACTGTTTTTGCAGTCCTTTAATGCGGGTGTTTTTTTGTTTATATTCCGTATCTATTGTATTGTGAAATTCAAAAATAAAAGGTTTGGCATATCGGTATGCGATGTCTTTATTTAGTTTTTTAAAAACATCTTTCGGTTTGCCTTCTAATAAACTTAAAGCAGATTCAAGATTAGTAAATGCTGTTTTTTCATAAATTGTAGCGTCTACCTTTTCAGAATATAAAGGCATTACAGCTTCAAATATTTCTTTGTCTAGTTGGGTATCGTAGTTTTTATGAATGCTTTTTAGTTTAGAAATTAATTTGGTTCTTTCGGCTTCAAAACTTTCTGGATTGGCTTGAGTCGAGGCTTCCAGTTGAAAGGCTCTAAATGCCATTTGCATTAACTCATTAGTTACTAAAAAGACTTCAATAAAATTTCTACGTTTAATATTTATATCAGAAAAATCATTGTATTGGTGTTCCAGTTCCGGTAAAATACTTCCGTATTTATCTACAAGTCCTTTTGCATATAGCGCTTTAGTATATTCTGTTTCAAAGTCTTCCCTGTTAGATACGGCATTACTTTTTTCTACACCTAAATTTTCTCCAATCCATTTTTTCCAAGCATTAGCAATTCTAGCTTGTTTAGAAGCATATTTTATTCTTATGTCATCATCGGTTTTCATTTTGGCGTCTATAACTTTAAGGGCAGCTTCACGAATGGCTATATTACTTGGGTTTAATTCTTTTGTAATGTGATCTATAGCTACAGAAGGTAAGTATTCATTTGTGCGTCCAGGGAATCCAAAAACTAAAGTGAAATCTCCTTCTTCAATACCATCTAACGAGATTGGTAAATAATGTTTGGGTTTATAAGGTTTGTTATTTTTTGAATATGGTGCTGGGCGGTTATGCTTGTCTGCATAAATTCTAAACATAGAAAAATCACCAGTATGCCTTGGGAAAACCCAATTGTCTGTATCGCTACCAAACTTACCAATACTAGAAGGTGGTGCGCCTACCAAGCGAATGTCCTCAAAACGTTCTGTAACGAATAGAAAATATTGGTTTCCATTATAAAAGGCTTTAATTTTTGTGTCTTGCCAAGACTGCGTTTTTGTGGTTTTTTGTACAATACCACTGTTTCTATCTATAATAGATTGCTTTTCATTTTCTGGCATTCCATCTATAACACCAGACAATACTTTGGAGGTAACATCTTCAATACTTACAATAAATTCTACAAATAAATCCTCATTAGGAAGTTCTTGTTGGAGGTTCATTGCCCAAAACCCATCTTTTAAATAGTCATTTTCTAGAGAAGAATGAGATTGTATCTGACTAAAGCCGCAATGGTGGTTTGTTAGAATTAGACCTTTATCGGAAATAAGCTCTGCTGTGCAACCGCCATTAAAATGACCGATGGCATCCTTTAAACTGGAATTATTGACATCGTAAATGTCTTTTGCGGTTAATTTGCTGCCTAGATTGGCCATTTCTTGCTCGTTCATTCCTTCTAGCAACGAAGGAATCCACATACCACCTTGCTGTGCAGATAATTGGATGGTAATAAAAAGAAGTAGTACTTTTAAGAATTTCATAGTTTAAGTTGTTGATTGGGGATGAAACTTCATCATTTTTGGTAAAATGATCACTCAAATATAAAAAAACAAGCTTTTAAATAACATCTTTTTTGTTAATTTATGTCATTATTCTATATAATATGATGAATCACAATTCTAAATTGCCTAAAGTAGAAACCACTATTTTTACAAAAATGAGTCTTTTGGCTAATGCAAATAATGCAATTAATTTATCTCAAGGCTTTCCGAATTTTAAAAGCGACCCTCTTTTAACCTCTTTTGTTCAAGATGCTATGCAATCAGGTTATAATCAATATGCTCCTATGGCGGGAGATATAGGATTAAGAGAGGTTATTGCAGATAAAATGAATAACTTATATAGTGCTAACTATCTCCCAGAAAGTGAAATCACAATAACAGCAGGAGCTACACAAGCTATTTACACCATTATTTCAGCATTTGTAAAAGCTAACGACGAAGTTATTATTTTTAAGCCTGCTTACGATTGTTATGAGCCAGCTATTGCTATAAATGGAGGGAAGACGGTTGCTATACAAATGGAAGCTCCGAATTATAATATAAATTGGAATGCGGTTAAAGAGAAGGTATCTGATAAAACAAAAATGATTATTGTGAATACGCCTCATAATCCTAGTGGGACTATTTTTTCTAAAGCTGATTTGCTTGAACTTCAAAACATAACAAACGAAACAGGTATTATTGTATTAAGTGACGAGGTTTATGAACATATTGTTTTTGATGGAGCGCAACATGAAAGTGTTAGCCTTTATAAAGGGTTAAAAAGGCGAAGTTTTATAACGGCTTCATTTGGAAAGACATTTCATAACACAGGATGGAAAATTGGGTACTGTTGTGCGCCTAAAGAGCTAATGGATGAATTTAGAAAGGTACACCAGTTTAATGTGTTTTGTGTTAATCATCCAATGCAAAAAGGATTAGCTCGATATATGAAAAAATCAAGCCGTTATACGGAATTGTCTCATTTTTATCAAAAAAAAAGGGATTTGTTTTTAAGTTTAATTAAAGACTCTCGATTTCGTTTTAAACCAGCAAAAGGCACTTATTTTCAAGTATTAGATTACTCCGAAATAACTAAAGAATATGATGTTGATTTCGCAAAACGATTAACTATCGAGCATAAGATTGCATCCATCCCGTTATCGGTATTTAATAATGCAGGTTTAGATTACAAAGTGCTTCGTTTTTGCTTTGCAAAAACAGAGGATACATTAAAACAGGCAGCAGATATCTTAAACTCGATTTAATGATGTTTAACTAATGTATTGCTGATTTTAATTTGATGTTGGTCTTGTTTAAATTGCGTTTTAAAATCTTAAAAGGATACGTTTTAAGTAAAAATTAATTACTTTTATTTTATGCAAGACACATTGAAAATAGCTGTTGTTCAATCGGATTTAATTTGGGAAAACCCGAATAAAAATAGAATTAATTTTACTAATAAAATTAAAGCAATACCTGAGACTACAGACCTTATTATCCTACCCGAAATGTTTAGCTCTGGATTTACTATGAATACTGAAGGGATAGCAGAAACGATGGAAGGTAAAACAGTAGAATTATTAAAAGTATTAGCCTTAGAAAAACAAGCCGCGATTGTAGGAAGTTTAATTATTTCAGAAAAAGAAGACTTTTATAACAGACTTCTTTTTGTTAAGCCTAATGGAGATGTGCATATTTATAATAAGCGGCATAGTTTTAGTCTTGCCGGAGAAGATAAAACGTTTACCTCTGGCAACAAAAAGCAAATAGTTAATTATTTAGGTTGGCGTATTTGCCCTTTAATTTGTTACGATTTAAGATTCCCCGTTTGGGCAAGAAATGTAGAGAATTATGATGTACTACTTTATGTTGCTAATTGGCCAAAACCTAGAATTTATGCATGGGATGTATTGCTAAAAGCGAGAGCAATAGAGAATATGAGTTATTGTATTGGAGTGAACAGGGTTGGGCTAGACGCTAACAATTATGAATATCCAGGACATTCAGCAGTTTATAATGTTTTAGGTGAAGAATTATCGCATATAGAACCCAATAAGGAAGCTATTGAAATTGTTACCTTATATAAATCTCATATTGAAAAAAATAGAAGACATTTAGGGTTTTTAAACGATAAGGATGCTTTTAATTTAATCTAACAACGGGAAAACAATCTCTTCGTCGAAACCAACTTTAGCTTCGTAAGGCTCATTGGCGTAACTAACACGTTCTGGTTGTATTCCTTTTAGGTAATTTCCAGAATCATAAACCCCATTTTTGTTAGTATCAAATACCACTCTTATATAGTATTTTCCAGGGTCTATAAACTGAAAATCTACAGGCCTGGACTTTGTTACATAATCTTCGAATTTCACAACACCTTTCTCGTTAGTTAATTGTACAATAACGGGGTATACAGCGTTTTCTAGTATAATGCGTGCGTTACTAAAGTTGTTTACAGATTGAGTCCTTAAACGGTATCTTAAAGTGTCATTTTTATTTTCAAAGAAATCGGTTAGTGCTTCAGGAAGGATTTGAATTTTATAACTGTTTTCTGCTGTTTTTTTAAAGTTTAAATCGTATTTGTTTTTAATACTATCGTAAGCAATTGTGTATGGGACTGCTATGGAGTCTTTGTCTCTAATAGAGATTTTACTTTCGTCAATTTTTTTAAAGGGAATATTTGCTAGCAGACTAAAATCTTGATTAAGCTTTATGTTGCCAGTTGGGAATGGACTTATAATTAGAGAGTCTTTTGTGTTTTCCTTTATTCTAACAGTAAAAGTATCTATTACTGTTCTATTTGAAACTTTAAAAACTAAAGAATCAACTTTTAATTTTGGAGTATAGAAATAATTTAAAGAATCAGCTTTTTCATCTTTAAAGTAGCGGGACTCATAATCGCTAGGAACATCAGAAAGGACTTCAATTTCCATAGTTTTATAATCTCCATTATATCCAAATGCAATTTTTTCACCAGAAACCAAATGAGGTTTAGAGGCTTTATAATCTATAGCTTCATGAAATAGTTTAAGATCGTAAAAAGGAGGGCTAGAATCGTTTGTGACTTCTATAGGTTTTTCATAAAAGCCAATTTTATCAGAGCGTTGTTGAAATTTATTGTCTCCGTTTATATCCTTTATGGCACGAAGAAAGTACTTTCCTGCTTTAACGTTTTTAATAATATAATTAGTGGTGCTGTCTAAAGTATTTGTGATGTATTTGGGGGTTTCTTTATAGATTATAGAATCATTATAGGTAGAATCTGCTTCGTACAATACTACTGAAATAAAAGGGTCTGTTTTAAAATTTAGAGCATCCATTACGCGCCCTTTTACGGTTAGTGAATCTATTTTATCTCCTGTAGAAAAAACATATCTATAATATTTAAAAGGATTTTCTTCATTATTATCTACAATACTATTTCCAAAATTAAAAGCGTAAGTTGTATTAGGTTGAAGCGTATCGTGAATTTTAATTTTGATGTATTTATTTGCAGACCCTAGAGGAGTAATCTCAGGAGGAGTAGACATGGGAGGAGAAATAATAAGCTGCTGTGTTATGTTTTTTAATTTTATATATTCATCAAAATATATTAAAATTTCATTACCAGTAAAATTTGTTGAATAATTTTCTGGTATAGCTTTAGTTATCTTTGGAGGGGTCGTATCCTTTTCTCCACCACTAGGAGTGCCTCTATTGGCACAGTTAACTAATATTAAAGCAATAACAATTAAAAAAAGAAAATTAAAAAAACGATTTTGCATACTAAAAAATGAATATTGAGCAAAATTAAGAATTTATTTGTTTACCAACAGTAAACTAATGTGTATTCATTATAAGGTTTCTAAAGAATTTAGTTAGGCAATGGCCATTGTTGCGACACTAATTTTTATATTAGTGGCTTTATTGAGCTCAATAATACAAGCTTCTAATGTCGCCCCTGTGGTTATAATATCATCAACTAAAAGAATGTGCTTGTTATTAATTCTTTCTAGGTTATTTACTAAAAAAAGTTCATTAGTATTTGCCCATCTTGCAAAGCGTTTTTTGTGAGATTGAGAAGAGGTATTGGTGATTTTTATTAAAACATTATTTATATAAATTGCATTTATAGATTCTGCGATTTTCTTTCCAAATTGTTCAACTTGGTTATAGCCACGCGCGTTTAATTTTTTTTGATGCAATGGTACTGGAATGATAATATCTATATGTCTATAAGCATCAATAGTTTTAAGTTCTTCACCAAGCCACTCTCCTAAAAATGTACCAATCTCCTCTTGTCCTTTATATTTTAATTGGTGTATGAGGTGTTGAACAATGCTTTTTTTTTCAAAATAAAGTAATGCCGTTGCTAATTCTAATCTAGCTCTGCCGTATAGCATTTTTTTTATAGTGTCGCTATTATCCTTATGGAAGTTTGTAACAGGCAAAATATGTCTGCAATCTGTGCATATAATTTTTTCATTATCGCTTAGAAAAGCAGCGCAAGCGAGACAGATTTTAGGGAAGAATAAATTAGAAAGTAATGAGAGCATGTTATTGTGTTGATTGTTAGTGTTGTAAAATACAAAAAAAGAACAGTTGAATAAATAAGTATAACTAAGGGATAGGATAAGTTGTTTCTGTTTTGTTAAGCTTGGGATTGTTTTTAGAGGGAATATAAAAGTATTGTTTTATGTTTTTTAAGATTTTCTATCTAATAAAAATAATGTAGCATCTACTATGGAAAGATTAAAAAGGGATTATCTCTTACATTTTTCATAAAACCACTCTATTTGTTTGTAGTGGTTTTATATTTTTGCAGTATGGCAAATCAAGACGATAAATTTAAAAAAGTAATTTCCCATGCTAAGGAATACGGATATGTATTTCAAAGTAGTGAGATATATGACGGACTAAGTGCTGTCTATGATTACGCGCAAAATGGAGTAGAATTAAAGAAAAATATAAGAGACTATTGGTGGCGGGCGATGGTGCAAATGAATGATAATATTGTAGGGTTAGATTCGGCAATATTTATGCATCCAACGACTTGGAAAGCATCTGGGCATATTGATGCTTTCAACGATCCATTGATAGATAATAAGGATTCTAAAAAACGGTATAGAGCAGATGTTTTGGTGGAAGATTACTGTCTAAAGATTGAAACAAAAATTGAAAAAGAAGTAAAGAAAGCAAGAAAGCGATTTGGCGATGCTTTTAATAAAGACGAGTTTGTTTCAACTAATCCTAGGGTTTTAGGTTACCAAGAGAAAATAGATAGTATTTTATCGCGTTTAGGTCGCTCTTTAGAAAATGAAGACTTAGTAGATGTTAAAGCTTTAATTGAAGCGTTAGAAATAGCAGACCCGTTAACGGGAAGTAAGAACTGGACGGATGTTAAACAGTTTAATTTAATGTTTGGTACCAAATTAGGAGCCTCAGCAGAAAGTGCTATGGATTTACATTTGCGACCAGAAACAGCACAAGGTATTTTTGTTAACTTTTTAAACGTACAGAAAACGGGGCGAATGAAACTGCCTTTTGGAATTGCACAAACAGGAAAAGCGTTTAGGAACGAAATTGTTGCAAGACAGTTTATTTTTAGAATGCGTGAGTTTGAACAAATGGAAATGCAGTTTTTTATAAAACCAGGGACTCAAAAAGAATGGTTTAAGCATTGGAAGGAAGCGCGTATGAAATGGCATCTTTCACTAGGAATGGGAGACGAAAACTATCGTTTTCATGATCATGAAAAATTAGCGCATTATGCAGATGCTGCTACGGATATAGAATTTAAATTTCCGTTTGGGTTTAAGGAATTGGAAGGAATACACTCGCGTACAGATTTTGATTTAAAAGCGCATGAAACGCATTCGGGAAAGAAACTTCAATACTTCGACCACGAAGAGAATAAGAATTATACGCCTTATGTTTTAGAAACATCGATAGGTTTGGATCGTATGTTTTTAGCTGTATTCTCAAATGCTTTAGAGGAAGAAGTGTTAGAAAATAATACAACACGTACCGTTTTGAAATTACCTGCGGTTTTAGCGCCTTTTAAAGCGGCGGTTTTACCTTTGGTTAAAAAAGATGGTCTTCCTGAAAAAGCAAAGCAAATTGTAGAACGTTTAAAATGGGATTTTAATGTTGCTTATGATGAAAAAGATGCTGTCGGAAGACGTTATCGTCGTCAAGATGCCAATGGAACACCATTTTGTATTACTGTAGATCACGAAGGATTAGAGGATGATACAGTAACGATTAGACATAGAGATACAATGGAACAAAAACGTGTTAAAATTGAAGCGTTAAGCGAAATTATAAAGCAAGAAGTAGATGTGAAAAACTGGTTGATGAAAATGTAAATATTCATCAGAAAAGGATAATAAAAAACCCAGCTTAATTTTTTTTAAGCTGGGTTTTTATTTAATACTGTGTAATACTTAGTATTTTAATTATTGGTTTTGCTGTGGCCCACCGCTTACAATCAAGAATTCAGAGCGGCGGTTTAACTGGTGCTGTTCGTCGGTACAGGCTCTTCCGCAGTCTACTGCTGGTTCATTCTCTCCTTTACCTAATCCAGAAATCCTTGAAGCGTCAATCCCT
>NZ_JBXVVH010000029.1:0-26167 GCF_057219185.1 Lacinutrix sp. YIN62 | reverse complement strand
AAATTATACAACGAAATAAGATTACACTTATCTTTAGACTATAAAACACCTTATACCGTGTATAAATTTACAGCTTAAAAACAAATTTTAACTGTAGCCGTATTTTAGGACAAGACATTTTGACCTAAACCCAATCGGAATCTTCTAAAGTAAAAATTTCGCTTATTTCAACTTCAAAAATTTGAGCTAATCTCAAAGCTAAAACTGTTGACGGAACATATTTACCTAATTCCATAGCATTAATTGTTTGTCTGCTAACTTTTGCCAATTTAGCTAATTCAGCTTGAGTAATATTCTTTTTTGCTCTCTCGACTTTAATACTATTCTTCATAATGAGCGGATTTTATAAGTTTAGAAATTTGCCAGTTAAACCGAATAATGAAAAACAGTAAAATTGTAAACATATTAAATATCATAACCCATAAGAAAGACAAATCGAATATGAATAGAAATGATATTAAAAGAATTGCGTAGTTTAAATAAACAGCCCAAACTAAAGATTCTAACCGAATTTTTGAAATATATTCATCTTCTGACTTTTCTTTAGAAAAAGCAACTAATAATGAACTCAATATTATTAGAACACCTAAAATTTCATTTAAAACATTGTTCTTAACAATTCCTATAAAATGCTTATCACCAAAAAACTCATCAATAAAAATAGCAGGGGCATTAAAATCCAAATAATTAGGTTCGAACTCTAAAATAAGAGTTATCAAACCAATGATTGCGGATGGAATAAGTATTAACCAACCGATTTTCTTGTACTTGTTAGGAAATAGATAGTTTAATTTCATAATAATCAGATTTAATTTTAATCAAATGTAAAACAAATAAAACTATTAGACAAATAGACTTTACATTTAGTAAAACAAATAATACTACCAATAAAGCACTGAGGTAAAAACCAAATAAAACGCAATTAATTACACCTCAAAACATTGCTATATTCATCGTTATAAGGCACCCATTTTTAACGATAGAAAACGCTTGTTTTAGTAACTTATTACACACTGCTATTAAAGCCAGCTTTTTACTTTTGCCTTTAGCCACTATTCTATCGAAAAGGGCTTTACATGCCCAGTTATATTTACAGGCATTAAAAGAGCACATAAATAATAAATTTCTAAGTTTTGGGTTCCCCATTTTACTAATTCGCGGGCGTCCTTTTACACGACTTCCACTTTGTCTTATTATTGGAGTTAATCCAGCATAACTACATAACGCTTTTTAACTTTCAAAACGATGAAAACCATCTGTAAAAACCAATAACAATGAACTACCTCGAGGCAGAGCCATCGAGGTAGTTCATTAGTTCCTGAGAAATTTATTAGAAATGCGTTTATGAAGATCGAACATATTCAGATTGTAGGTGTCATAGGAATTCTGTATTTTTCGACTTTGCTATATTCCTTTTTGGTTATTCTTCCAAGAAAATATGCTATCATAATTTCAGATGATTTCTTAATTGATAATTCAAAGTATGAATCTTCAGGGGAAATTAAATGGACTGATATTTCTGGGATAAAAAGATTCAAGGAAAGAAATATTGAAATCTCTTTAAAAGTGGATTTATACAGTAGCGAAAAAAGAAGTTTGCTCAAGAAATTTCTAACGTTTATGCACAATTGGAATAATAATAACCGAATTCTAATTTCAAGTGCTCTAATAGACAGCAATATTGAAGCTTTTTTTGAGGAAATTAAAAATGCATATAGAACTAATAAATAACACACAACACTAGTAATCGTTGCACAAGTCTATAAAAACATAAAAAAACATTCAAAAGCTCCTTTTACAGGGGCTTTTACTTTGTTAAAACCAATACTATTTAAATTTAGGATGCCATTATATTAGTTCTAACAGCTTTATTTGAGGTATAAACAAGCGTTTTACAAGACAAAATAAATGCTTGATTACTTTACAATCTGAGTTATTTTCATTTTATCAAATTTTTCTTGAGCCACTTCCAAAGAAAGAAATAAAGAAAGAAAGAAAGAAAGAAAGAAAGAAAGAAACCAATTCACATTTAAACGTTCAGCTCTAAACGTGTCGTTAAAACGCTCTATACACTCTTAAGTTTACAACAGGCTAAACTAAGGTTGTATAATTCTATTCGGTTTAATATCATAAACTGAATAGTTATTTTAGTACGGGGCATGCAGATGTTTAGTTAATGTTTACTTCATAGATACTCCCTATTAAAGCCCTATATAGTTGCGGTTAGTTAACCTTTTTAGCAAAAACCCCATGTTACACACATTTCACTTCACTATTACGCCACTTCGTAAAAAGAGTGTGCCATTACAATACATAAAAAACTTTTAAGAAAATATTTTAAGTAAAATATATTTAATCTTATCCAAATCACCCCACCAAACATAATTTAGAGAATCGAATGTAAAAGCAATAGAATAGCATTACTTGGGTTTGAGTTTAATGGTGACACCTTTTAAGGTAATCCCGATTGGGATAATTTCAAAATATGCAGTTACATTTCTTGGAGCTTTTTTATTAATTTTTAAAACAGCTCATCATGAAAAGAAAACAGATAACCGCTTTATAATGTAAAGATTCTACAAAGATTTTCATTTATTATATAACTAAAAACGAAATATACTAAATAAAAATAATGATTTAGTATTAAAATAGTTCCGCTACACTCCTACTGTTCTTTTGAGTGCGAGTATTTTACATAAAAGACTAAAAAAAGAGACTTAAAGAAGAATAAAACAGTCTCCTTTAAGCCTCTAGAATATTTAACTATAATTACGTTTACACACTGTATTAATAATCTCTAAAAACACGAGCTTCTCCTTGAATAATGTTTGTATTACCATTATAATCTACATAATTACCAGCAAAATCTATAGAGATATACGTCCCAATACCTGTAGGACCAGGAGTAATAGCAATGAGATCAAAAGTTAGAGGTGCTGCAAGCCCCAAAGTAGCACTCCCATCAAGACCATTAGTATCACTTAAAGCTTCTATATACATAGTGTTAAGCCCCAACCCAAAAGGGTATCCTGCACCTAGAGTTATTGTGTTACCAAATATATAAGTACCGCCTCCTGTACCATTAGATGCTTTTAAAAAGATGCGGTTATTTCCAATACCACCAGAAATATCTATTAAATCATATTGCCAAGAACCTCCATTAATACGATAGCGTATATATTCGCTAGCAAGACCACCACAAATAACAATGTTTTGAGTGTTCGCGCCTTGGTTTACCGTTGTTATTGTTGTTGAACCTTGCGCTGTAGAGAGGTCTACAGCAACAATAGAAATGTCTGTAGGTAAAGTGCAACCAATCCCCGTATAAGTATAGGTGCCTGCTGTAACAAGGATACTCGATATATGCTGCCCTGTTATATTATTAGTAAGTGTGAGGTAGCCATTAGTTACAGGAGCAGGAACACAATCGTTAACGGTTCCTGACAAACTAAATGTTTGAAGCGGATTTGTTGTTACAGGAATTGTGATATTTGTAGCGCCAGTAAAAGGGCCAAAAGAAGGATTAAAATACAGTAAATTACCACAACTATCAAATATACTAATAACCATTGTTTGATTGGCAGGGATTTTCCCACTTACTAAACCATTAGTATTTGTTGTAGCAAATCTTGTAAATCCGCTATACTCGATTTCAACAAGCATTCCGCCTATAGGATTTGAAGTTATGGCATCAACAACAGTAGCTGAAAAATCTACAACTGGGAAAGGCGCATCACAATTCCAGAAAGAAAAATGAGGAACTTCAGAAATATAATAATCACCATTTTTATACGCCATAGTTTCTTCATACCATACACCAGCCTGCTCATTAAATGACCACATAGGAACTTCATTTGCTGCAGTGCCCATTTGATCAGGATGTATAGGCATTATTAATTTTGCAGGATCTATAATTTGTAATGTCTCACCAGATGTTCCCCTTAACTCTACTTGTACCATACCATAAGACCCTAGCGCAACTTGTTCAAAATCTTGCGTAACACCATATAAGTCCCCAGGCATTGTGTTTGCTATATCTGGATTAAGAGGATCTAAATAATTAATACTTACCGCAACATTACCATGATATACATCACCAGACTCATCGGTAAACCCTGGATTAAAATGCACAAAACCCTCTCCTATTTCAGACTCAAAGCTTACTTCTCCACCTTCATCTGAGTTAATACTTGCGACTTGCTTAAATCTAAAAAGTTTTATAGTAAAATTGTTTTGGTTTCCCGCATCAAAATTAGGAACCATAACCCGAGAACCATCTAAATAACCATCAGCAATAGCACGTGCATATGCAAAGTACTGCTGTACCTCTACACCTGTAAAAGATACTATTCCGTTTTGATCGGTCTCCTTTGCGTCTGATCCTAAAATTACTTTTGCACCTTCTATAGGTTCATTATTTTCGTTTATTATCCTTCCTATAAAATTAGCTCTAGCAAACTCTCCGTTATACTCTCTAATATACTCGATTAACTTATTGTCTATTTCACTTGTGAACGTTCTTTTATGCAAATCGTTTGCATTTTTAGAGTTTTCTATAAGATCAACATCTTTTTCACAACCTGTTAAAGAAAAAGCAATAATCAATACATAGAATAATTGCTTTAAAAGTGTTTTTTTCATTATTGATAAGTTTTAAGATTCCTTACTCTTTTAATATTGGTTTTTCAGGTTCCACCAAGCTTAATAGGGATACATGTAAATAAGAGTAGGTTATCGAAATTTGTTACCCATAAAAATAAAATTTTCTATAAATTTTAATACGTAAAAATAAAACGAAGTAGAAAATACTTATCTATTTTAATGTAGAAAAGTGCTCTTTATTAAGTAGGATTGGAGGTTATCATCAATGACATTTTTAACCACATAGTTCATTGGGTGATATATCACCCAATGAACACATAAAAAGGAATGAAAATAACTTAGATTTTCTAATTAAAAGTGGTTCGAATTAAGGAAAGAGTTCACTATTTTAAATAATAGTTTTTATGGCCCGTTTGCCAAAAACCAAAAGCATATGCTTGTCCTAATACTTCATAAAACTTAGAATTTGTGTCGCCTATTCCATGACCCGAATTGTAATCTACAGCAAAAAGAATAGGCTTATTAGAACCATTAGAAGCTTGTAGCTTGGCTGCAAATTTTCCAGGTTGCCAAGGGGTCACTCTAGGATCATTCATTCCAGTGGTAATTAAAGTAGCTGGATATTTTTCTCCTTTCTGTATATGTAAATAGGAATCCATTTCAATAAGTGCCATACATTCTATTGAATCTTTAACGGTTCCGAACTCTTTAGTATTATTGGGGCCATTAGGTGTAACTTCATTTCTAAGTGAGTTCATCATACCAACTTCTGGTATAGCAGCAGCAAATAGATCGGGACGATGGGTCATTGCTCGACCAACCAGAATACCTCCCGCACTGCCAGCTTTAATAACTGTTTTAGTGTTTGAAGTGTATTTTTTTTCTATCATATATTCAGTACAAGCAATTAAGTCTTTCCAAGTATTGGGTTTTGTAACTTTCTTTCCTCCTTGATACCATGCATCTCCTTTTTCAGATCCACCTCTAACATGCGCGATACAAAGAACTCCACCTTGCGCTACCCAACTTAAAAAAGAAGGGCTAAAGAATGGTTTTATAGCAATCCCATAAGAACCATATCCGTAAAATAAGGTAGGATTTTGACCGTCCATTTTAATGTTTTTATTGTAGATAATAGATAAGGGAACTTTTTCTCCATCATGCGAAGCCACCAAAAGTTCTTTGACTACAAAATCACTAAACTCTGGATAATCCGCAGCGGGTTCCATAGGTTTCTCTGTAAATGTATTGGTCGTGGCATTATAACTATAGCGAACATAGTCATTTAACCACCCCATAGTTGAAACCCATAAGTCTGAATAAAATCGCCCTTTGCTACTAATGCCTACTCTTCCCGATGCTTTAGGAAGTGTAATTGATTTTTCGTTTCCATCTGAAACTGCATACAATTTGCCTTCAACCCCATTTTTAGTAGTCGTGTAATACAAGCCTTCTGCAGTTAATCTAAAACTTTGAATGACTTCGTCTTGTTTGCCCTCAACAATAACTCTTGGTTGTGACCAATTGGGGGCTTCTACATCGATTTCGAGTAACTCATAGTTAGAATGGTTTTTAGCGGTCTTGAATACCATTTTTTTATTTATAAAATAAAAGCCACTAACTTTATCTTCTTTTTTATATAATGGTTTCCATAGTATTTTATCATTAAAATTAACGTCTTCAATTTTAGCATAATAAGCATCAGAATATGCGGTGGCGCCTCCTACTTCTACATTGAGATACTTATCGTCTTTGAAATCTAGAGAAACAATAGGGAAATCTTCTCGTTTAAGACCAAGTTCGGGATGGGTTACTCTACTTATTAAAATATTTAGATTTAAAGGATCGTCTCCTAATTTGTAAACCACTGATTTCATATCTTTTAAAAACGCCTCTGAATTGGCATCAGTTTCAGGATAATGTAGGTAGATAAAACCTGTATTGTCTGGTAACCAACTAATGCCGCCACCATCTGCTGGCCAACAATTACCTATAACTTGAGGTAATAGTTCTCGCGTCTTCATATCCATAATGACCATTTCAGAAATTTCACTTCCGCTATGCGACATCGCAATAGCCAAATAGCTTCCGTCTGAACTTGGTTTTATATAATTAATAAGGTAAGTAATTCCCGATTCAGGTTTGAAATCTTTCGGATCAAATAATAATTCCTCTTGCGCTTCGTATGCTTTTCTGTAATACAATCGTTCAACATCTTGATTTGCGTTTATTTTTAGATAAAAATGTTGATTATCATCCGTAATATTTAATCTAAAAGTATTAGATGATTTTCTGCTGTCTAAATCCGCAATCGTCTCTATAAGTTGATTACGCCCTACTAGCCTTTCCATAATATTTTTAGTGTATTCCGATTCCTCTTTAAACCACTTCTTAACTAAGGAATCACTGAGGTCCTCTAAATTTCTATAGTGGTCTGTAACTGGCGTTTGAAAATATTGTTCGGTTATTACTTCTGATGGAGCAACAGGATAGGCTGCCATTTTTAAATTTGTGTTTTGCTGCTCATTACAGCTTAACAAACTTAAAGTAATAGCGAAAAGGAATAAAAATCTCATATAAAAGTTATTTAATAGGGTTGAATTTTAACAATAATACACAATTCTAAATGTAGTAACCCATAATTTTATTTAATAATTTACGGGTCTGTCTATGATACCATAAATGATTACTACATTTGTTTTAAAATCTAATTTCCATTATTTATAAACATTAAAAAACCTCTAGGAATACCCTATGAGGTTTTTTTAGTATACTTATTAGAATCTTAGTCTTTTATTGGGGCTTCAAGCGTTTTCTTTAGGTGTTTTGCATAAAAGCCCAGCATTGCTTTATAAAGCGCAATCGTATTTTCTTCTTTAGCAAAGCCATGGCCTTCGTCGTATTTTACCATATAAGGCACATCTACACCTTTGCTTCGTAGCGCGCTTACAATTTGATCAGATTCATCAATATTAACCCTTGGATCGTTAGCGCCCTGTATAACAAAAAGTGGTTTTTTAATTTTATCAGTATGAAATACTGGGGAGACTTCGGTCATGATTACTTTTTCTTCTGGTATGTCCGAATCATACCAAATTTCTTTAACAATTTCTTTATAAGGCTTCCAATATTCTGGAAAAGAATCAAAGAATGTGAAAATGTTTGAAACCCCAACATAATCAACGCCACAAGCATATAAATCTGGCGTTTTAGTTAATCCACGTAATACAGCATAGCCCCCATGACTCCCACCATAAATTGCAGCATTATCTTTATCTATCCAACCTTTATCTACAACATATTTTAAGCCATCCTCAACATCGTCCATCGCTTTTCTTCCAATTTGCTTAAAGCCAGATTCTAAAAACGTTTTACCATAACCTCCAGATATTCTAAAATTAACCTGTAAAGTAGCATAGCCACGACTTGCAAAAAGTTGCGCTTCGGGATTAAAGCCCCAAGAATCTCTAATCCCTTGGGGGCCACCATGCGGATTAACAATTACAGGGACTTTATGTCCGTTCAATGCCGCTTTAGGTAACGTAATATAACCATGCAAGGTAATACCATCTCTACTTGTAAAAGTGATAGGTCGCATTTCGGCCATATCCGTTTCCTTAAGATTTGGCATAAGATTATAAAGCAATTTAAAGCGGTCTTTTTTGGCATCATAAGCATAATACGTGCCGTATAGTTTATCACTTTGTAAAAAGATTAAATACTTACTTTCATCGTCTGTTTTATCTGTTATGGTGTAGTTATAATCAGGAAATTTACCTGTTATTTTTTCATGAAGTGCCTTATAATAGTCACTTACAGGAATAATATTCTTTTTTTCACCCTCATAAGTAAAATAATCTAACACATATTCTCTTTTTTTAGATAGTGATAAGCCTGAAACATCATAATTGTTATTAGAAAAAAGTTTTTTTATGACTTTATCCTCCTTTAAATCATATAAGTAAATTTGAGTTTTATCGCTGTCTAAGTTTGAAATAACATAGGCATCATGCGGGTATTCTGAAGCGTAATTAAATGCGACTATATTAAAACTATCTTTCCAGTTTAATTGCTTAATAATTTCAAAATTTTCACCATCTAGAGTATAGTATAAATCAATATTTACACCATCACGAAGTTTAGAAAACCCGCGTAAGTTACCCTCTTTATCAAACTCATAACTATTAATTGGGTTTGCCACATCTTCATTTTTATAAAGTTGCTTAAGTTCCCCTGTATTAATGTTAATTTTATAAGGTTCATAAATTTGAGGATTATTTTTATTCATAGAAATAATTAAATGATCCTTATCGTCTTTCAAAGCATTAATAATACTAACTTTAACACCATCAAAAGGCGTTAATTCTTTCTGGTTTTTTCCATCAATATCTACTGCAAACAAATGATAATTCTCATTACCACCTTTATCCATTACATATATTAGCCGTGTGTCGTTTGACCAACCAAAACCTCTTATAAGTTCCTCTTTTTCTTCAATAACTCTAACAACATCTTCCGTTTTTAGATTTTTAACATAGACATGGTTCTTTTTATTATCATCTTTTTCTCGATAAGATAAATAGGTTCCATTAGGAGAAAAACTAAACGACCATGCTTTTGGCTTAGCAAAATAATCTGCTACCGAATATTTATAATTTGTAGCATCCCAATGTGCTAATTTATTTAATGCTTCCTCAGAAGTTGGTAATGCACTATTACCTGGTATTGCTTTAACTGTTTTGTTTAATTCTAGTGGTAATTCCATTCCGCTTTGATAAAATGTTCCTATAATGATTTTTTCTCTAATTGTACCAATATATGTTATTCCTGCCTGTTTAAACTGAATCGTTAAAGTATTATCCACAAAAGTTGTTACATCCATTGGAATGTCTGTTGCTCCTTGAGAAGGACTATCCATTGTTGATGAATAGATGTCTTCTGCTTTGGAGACCTTAAATACTATTGGTATTTCGGTACCTTGAACCGATAGTTTTCCTTTCCAAGCGCCAACAATGTCTTGTGCGCTGGCTTGCAGTATGATGCTCATAAAAAGAAATAATGCACCGCCTAGTTTTAAAAGTGTTGTTTTCATTTAATAAAAGGATATTTTAAAAGTTAGAATACGCTTAATACTAGAAATTAGACAACGAATTTATGATTTTGTTACAAGTTATAGCTTATTCATTTATTAAAAACTAGTCCAAACATAAAATGTTTAATCCTTTTCAACGCTTCACTTATAGTTTTAATTAAGATGCTTAATCGTTTTATTCTATAACAAATGTGCTTTTAACAAAATGTCTCCAATTAATTATTTTTCTTTGCATACTCAAAATCAGATGTTTATTAATTATTTCCCTGTTCTTTTTTTTGTTTGATCTAAAACAGCTTCTAAAGTATGACCATCATAAATATTTGTTTTAAAAGTCATTACTCCAACAATAATCCCAGTCTATTTCATTACTTAAAAGTGTTTTATTAGTAAAAACTCATCTAAGAGTTATTAATAAATGCGCCTTGGAATGAAATAGGGAGGACTATTCAAAATAGATCTTTCTCCTGGATCATACTTAATTAAAAATCTATTTTCTTATAGAAAACATAGGTAAATAAAATAAAATCCCTATTAGTGAAAAGAATAAACCACCAATAGAACCAACGGCAAAAGAAAACCAAAAAGCTTCCTTTTGTCCACTCCAAACAAATGGAATTAATCCAACAATAGTAGACACTATTGTTAGAATAACTGGAACTATTTTATAATTAAAAGCTTTAAAATAAAGCTGTTTTGCATTTCTATTCGGGTATTGAATTTTTAAATTATTATAATCATTAATAATATAAAGTACCGAATTAACGCTTATACCACATAACAATATAAAGGCTGCATATCCGCCTTGATCAAAATTAAACTCGAACAGGTAAAAGGTTAAAAAAACACCAATAAAAGAAATAGGAATCATACTAATCACTGCAAACGGCTGCCTGAATGATTCAAAAAGAATAGTACAAATAAAAAATATAATTCCAATCACAGCAAATAAATAATAGTATTGTTTTTTATCTTCTTTATCCCAACGATACGCTTTTTCGTTAAAAACTTGATAACCTACTGGTAATTTTTGTTGAAAAATCGCTATGTTTTTTTCTTTATTTTTTTCGGCAAAGGCAATTGATCCTTTAAAATCGTAAGCAACAGCCAAGCTATATTGCTGATTGGTTCTTTTAATTAAATTTCCAGTTTTATTTTTTTCAATAGCTGCTAATTGATTTAGTTTATACTGTTTATTTTCAATAGAAACTGGTAAATTGTTTAAGTCCCAAACATTAAATTTTTTATACTTATCAGAAACTAATTTCACATCTTGAAACTCATTATTTTGAATAACAGACGACAGTTTCTCTGAATGTACTTGATTCTTTAAATGCTCATATATTTGGATTTGTGAAACCTTAGAAACAGCCAATTTATTTAAATCAAAATCTAACGAATATTCATACAATCTCCTACTGCCAGATACCCCGCTGTAAATTTCTATATTATTGTTTATCCGGTCATTAGAGTTACTAATTAATTGTTGTTTTAACTCTCTTGCATAATTATATAAATCATCATAGTTATAGCCTTCTAACACAATTTCATGTTGTCTATAACCAACCCTAAAAGCATTTGAAAACCCTTTGCCTACTCCAAAAATACGCCAATCTAAGCCCCCTAGATTTATAGCTTCAAATTCAATTAAGTTTTTTAACTTGTGTGGAAAAAACCCAAATTCATAATCTTCTTTAAGGTAGACAGAAATACGAGAACTTCTATAATTAAAAATTTGTGTTTCATAGAGTTCTATTTCATCAAACTGACTCAAAAATTGTTCCATTTTTATTATAGCCATATTGAGCTGTTCTATTGTACAACCATCTGGCATAGCTCCCGAAATTGTTATTACAGTTCTTTTTGGGACTGATGAATGCGAATTGACTAGAACATCCTCGGTAAATAACCTTAGAGTTCCTCCTATAATTTTTTCTAATACAGGCCTAATATTTCTTGTAAAGTTTTCTGTGCCTATACTTTTGTTATATATAGTACTAAAAAAACCTTCCCCATCAATTTGCTTAGGCAATAAATGAAAAGGCATTCCAAAACCTAATATAAAAATCATAACAAACATCCATTTAATAAACGGTTTGTTCACCCAAAAAATAATATGTGTATAATGGTTTGTAAATCGTATAATTCTTCGTTTTCGTTTTCTTGAAAAATGAATACTCTTCTTTGAGTAATTCATTTTCTCAAATAAAGCTGGCACAAAATATAACGACACGAATAAAGAAACCCCAATATTAATAGCAATAACTAAAGCAAAATCAATTAAATTGGCTTGTTGACTTTTCTCTAATAGAAAGATAACCATTAACGCTCCTATTGTTGTGAATGTAGCTGCTAATATGGCTAAAAAGGCTTTTTTATTTCCTTTATGCCGTATATGATCTATCATGATAATACTATTATCTATAATAATTCCAAAAGAAATAGTGATCCCAGCAAAGGAGTATAATTGCAATTCTACTTTAAATAAATAATAAAAAATAATTGCTGTTAGCAAATTAGTAACGATACTAAAGAATAGAATTACTAAATATTTAAAGCTCCTATTAATAATTAAAACAAGAGTTAACAAAATGAAAAATGAAAAAAGTGAGCGTTTTTCTATTTTTTCTAATTCTTTTACAACATATTCTGTAGTATCTTGAGTTAATTTAATACTGTATCCCCTATCTAATTCTTGATTTAAATCACTAACTTTTTTTCTAACTGTATTTGCTAAACTAATGGTATTAACATTTTGCTCTGCATATATAGTCATATTTATAGTATTCAAGCCGTTAATTCTATAATAACTATTTACATTGGTTTCTTTATATTTAATGGTCGCTATATTTTTTAAAGAAACAAGTCTATTCCCTATTTTCTTTATTGGTATGTCGTTCCAATTGACTACCGAATTAGGTTTGTATGACAGGCGCAGTGTCATTTCATGATTATAAGCACCATCTATTCTAAAAGTACCTTTTCCTAATTCTTTTTTACCTAAATATGTGTTAATTGCCTCCTGTATCTCATTTACAGATATTTTTAATTGTAATAAGGCATTTGTATCATATTCAATAACCCACTCAAAAGGAGCTGCTCCATGGAGATTAACTTGATTTACCCCATTAATAATTGACAGCTTAGGCAATATGTACTTCTGTACATATTTTTTAATATAGTAAGGACTTTCGTTTGCGTTAATACTATACGATAAAAAAGGAGTGTTGTTTTCATTAGTTGCACTTAAAGACAAATAAGGATAACTAACACCTTCCGGAAGTTCGGAATACGCTTGGTGAATTAAGGTAGCCAATTCAAACCGAACCGCATCCATATCTGTATTACTCTTAAAACGAATAGTAATTTGCCCTTCTCCTTTATCTGAAATGGAACTTAATTCCTTTACACCACTTACGGTATTAAAAACCCCCTCTAATTTTGAAGTCACCTCATGCTCTATAATTTTTGCAGAAGCATCATGCCAATTGTAATTAACACGAATGGTTTGTAAAGATTGTGAAGGATGTAGTTGAATATTTATTAAAGGAATTAGACTAACACCAATAATTGAAAGACATAGAAAGGCAATAAGTATAGAAAAAGAAGAAAACTTAAAATTCATTTTAGTCTAATAATTAAGCTGCTTATAAACAGGGTTAAAACCTTATAAATAAAGAAAACAAAGTATTTATAAATATCATAGATTAATCCGTGACTCTATTTCTTTGGTATACATATTTTTTATCCCCTCAGAGTCGATTGGATCCCCCAACAATATGATATTATTGTCCTCATCTGTTAAAACCGTTTTAAACTCTTCAGATTCATTCATAAACGAATTATAATCAACATATTCATTTTTTGAATCTAAAAAAAACGGGTATTGAAAACCCTTAATTTCCTTAGATTCACAATACTACTTCAAAATTTCAAAATTATCATCAGATTCACAAATTAAAATAACAGGAGTTTTTTATTTTCTGTACTGTAAAGCTAAATTATTCCAAGATTCAATTTTGGAAGGATTAATTAAACAAAGTATATTTCTTTGTACTTTGTGAAGTAAGCAGAAAAATGTTTTTGTAAGGTCTAAAAATATGCTACCAAAAAGAACATCATAAAACAAAAAGCACCTTGTGTTTTCTATTGATTCATTATTATTACATAGGCTAATTTAAATTAGTATATCTACCCTTTAAGCTCTTATAATCTAGTCTAGATTAGCTTCCATGATATAACCTGTATTCCGATTATAAGCATACATTTTTTTGTCTCCTTTAGATATAGAAAACAGATGTATAGGTTTATTTAAGCTTAGTTTTTTAACGGGGTTACCATCCCAATCATAGACATATACAAATAATCCGTCTCCAAATTTATCGCCATTTTCTTTTTCTGTGGTTCCCGAATATAAAGCATATATATAATTATCTGTAACTCTTAAATCGCGAAATGCAATTCTACTATCTTTTGTTAAAATCATACTATTATCAGCAATCTCATAATCAATAGTACTATAATCTTCAGGACCTTCTACAACAATACTTTGTTCTGTTTCTGCTGTATTAAAAATTTCAATAGTGTTAGACCATCTGTAAGCTAATACTAATTTATCGCCAGATGGTTTTGGTTGAACCAGACAAGAGTATACAGACTTAAGTACCTCGACAGAAAGGCTTTCTGGGATATTTTTAAACTCTCCAAATTCTTTAATTATGGTATCTGATTTCAAATCCATTTTAACAATTTTATATTTTGAAGACAAATTCTCAACCCCATAATAACTTAAACTATCTATCATAGCGACCCTGATCGCTGTATGCGTTTTAAATTTAAATTCGTTAAATGTAATTGAATCTTTATTTTTTACAGAAACATCTTTTTTATCAATTCTTATTATTTTTTTTAAAGCCATATCATGCACCCATAAATGATTTGCTGTTATTCCTGATGAATACGAACTTAAAAACTCGTAAGGCCCTCTACCCTTTGCAAAATAACCTTTTGATAATTCTCCTGTATTAAGTGAATAATTATACATTTTAAATTTGGCTGTTAAACCCAGGTTGTCTATCACTAACATAGAATCTAATACATATATATTATTTGCTATGCCTTCTTTATAGTCTAGTAAGTTCTTAAAAACAACTTTACCTTCTTCTGGGAAACTGGGTATTTTTATTGTGTTATCAGAAATTTTTAACTTGTCTTCCTGGCAAGAAAACAAACAGACACTTAATACAAATAGCGCTATAATTTTATGATATTTCATGTTTTTTTTAATTGTTTTTAAAAAAATTTGAAGTAAAGGAACAAGAATATTCTGATAAATGCACAGAATAATTCGAATAAATTTTAAGACTTTATTACGACAGATTTGTTACCTATTCTAAAGTAAAAACCCTGTTTTTTTTTGAAGCAACACAGACACTTATTAAATAACATACTATAAATAAGCTTCTTAATCTAGATTAGCTTCCATAATATAACCCGTATTTTCATTATAAGAATACATTTTTTTGTCGTCTTTAGATACAGATAAAAAACGTATTGGTTTGTTTAATGTCATTTTTTTAATAGGATTACCATCCCAGTCATAGACATGAACATATAATCCTTGTCCATATTTAGCCTGTTCTTTTTTAAAGTTCCCTGAATATATTAAGTATATATAATTATTGGTAACTGCTGCATAAGGATAGGCTATTCTTGTGTTATCATTTTTCTTCATATAAAACCCTGCTCTTTCACTATTACCAATTTCATAATCAATAACATCGTAATTTTCAGGCCCTTCTATCGCGATACTTTCCTTTGTTGCTACATTAAATATTTCAATAATGTTTGTAAACCTATAAGCTAATACTATTTTATCACCTGATGGTTTTGCATTAATATTACATGAATATAACTGTTTAAGTACAGCAATAGGAAATCCTTCTGGGATATTGTAAAATTCACCAAACTCTTCAATTATAAGGTCTGGTTTTAAACCCATTTTAGCAATCTTAAACTTTGAAGACAAATTTTCAACCCCATAATAGCTTAAACTATCTATCATGGTAATTCTTATCGCTGTATGCTCTTTAAATTTAAATTCGTTAAATGTAATTGAATCTTTATTTTTTACAGAAACATCTTTTTTATCAATTCTCACTATTTTTTTTAAAGCCATATCATGCATCCATAAATGATTTGCTGTTATCCCTGATGAAAATGAACTTAAAAATTCATTAGGTCCTCTGCCTTTAGCAAAATAACCTTTTGATAATTCTCCAGTATTAAGTGAATAATTATACATTCTAAAATCTGCACCTCCTCCTTTATTATTAATTATTAAAGTAGAATCTAACACATGTATGTTTTGAGGAGTCCCTTTTTTATAATCAAATAAGTCCTTGAAAGTTATATTAGCTTCTTCTGGAAATGCTGTAATCTTTATTGTATTCTCAACAAGTTCTGGCTTTTCTTCTTGACAAGTAAACAAACAGACACTTAATACAAATAGCACTATAATTTTATGATATTTCATGTTTTTTTTAATTTTTTTTTAAAAAAATTTGAAGTAAAGAAACAAGAATATTCTGACAAATACATAGAATAATTCGAATAAATTTTAAGTCTATATTACTACAGGTTTACTACCTATTCTAAAGTAAAAATCCTGTTTTTTTTGAGGCAAGACAGACACTTATTAAATGACATACTATAAATAAGCGCCCTAATCTAGATAAGTATACATTTTTTGTCATCTTTAGATAATACCACAAAAAAAACGTACCGATTATTTAATGCTACTTTTTTATTGTGAATATGTGGTTTAATTAAATCTAAAATTAATGTTTTTTCTCACGATGTAACTCATAATACTATTTGATTAATCGTCTAAAATATTTTCAAAATCCACTGTTAATGTCTTTTTTTCAATAAAACTATAAAGAGTTAACTGCTGTACCTTATAATAAAGGTTCCAATAGTTTTGTAAAGCTTGTATATAATTTTCATTAGCAAGTTGCCATGCTTTCCTGGAAGCTGTTAAATTTAAAAAATCAACATTCCCTGATAAAAATCGTTTTTCAGTTAACGTGTAAGACTCTTTTGCTATTTCTTTGGTACGTAGGGCTCCTAATACTAATTCGCTTTGTATATTAAAATCCAAAACCTTTAGAGTAATGTCCTGTTTATAAGCATCTTCATTTTGTTGTAATTCTATATTTATAACACCACTGTTCATTTCAGCTGTTTTTATCTTGCCCTTACGCTCCCCCCAATCTAAAATAGGCACATTAAGTTTAATCGCTACCATTTGCTGGTCTAGAAATCTTCCATAAGCATCTACAAATGTATTGGCTTGCTGGTTTAAACCATAACTAGCTGTTAACGACAAATCAAATCGATTATCTTTAATAGCCTTTTCTAAATCTCTTAATGCCTCTACTTTTCGAATTTTTAAATTGAGTATATCGGGGTTGTTTTGGTAAGCTAATGCTACAGCTTCGTTTACATCAATTTCCAATTCTGGTATTAACTCGGGTAACTCAGGAGTGGTATGTTGAGGTAATTCATTTCTTAAAAACAATCTCAATTCTGTTTCTGCTTTTTGTAGTACCTGTACGTTTTGTGCTAAATTAGTTTTAGCATTATAAACATCTAATTCTAAATTTAAAAGCTCATCCCGTTCAATAGCGATCAAATCGTAACGCTTCTTTCCTATAATATACAATTTTTTTGCAGTCGCATTATTTTCTTTAGCTATTTCAACTTTTTTACTGGCTAATGCCCATTTAAAAAAAAAATCAACCGATTTTAAATTAATGGTTTGAATATCGTATAGCAAGTCTTGTCTTGCTTTTTGAAATTCTAATGGTGCTGTTTGCTTTTCCCATTTAAAGACATTAAATGCCATAATAGGTTGTACTAAGCCTATTCTAACTGGGGTTGCATTATAACTTTCAGTTTCTAAATCTCCAAAATTCTCTAACCTATCAAAACTAGAATTAATAAACAACCGCGTACCCGTTGCCGCTATATTTTGGCTTATAGATAAATTCGCATAATTATTTATTGTTTGTTGTTGTCTAAACACATCTATATTTTGGTTAGAGTCGTAACGTTCTACTAATGCTCTATTATAAGTAAATGGCCTAGCTTCAAAATCAATTTGTGGTAACAAGCTTGATTTAAATGCTCTAAATTCCCAATAATTAACACCATACGCACTCTTAGCTTTAAAAGCATCCAAGGAGTTTTTACTCGCCAGTTTCAAAATAGTATTAAGCGAAACGCCTTGAGAGCTAACAGCCAAACTGTCTAGCTGTTGTCCTGCTACTATAGTACAACATAATAGAGCGCATATATTTATGGTTATTTGTTTTATTTTAGAATAAATCATTGTGCTTTTTTAGTAAAATGGTAGTAACATAAAGGGATAAAATATAGACTCACAAGTGTGCCTAAAAGCATTCCGCCAATTAAAGTAACAGCTAATGGTGCTTGTAATTCTGCTCCCAAACCACTTGAAAAGAATAGTGGCACTAGTGCAAGAATTGTGGTCAAGCTAGTCATAAGTATTGGTTTTAAACGACGTTGACCAGCCACTAGTAAAGCTTTTACTAGAGGATAACCTTGACGTTGCAATTGAATTATAGTATCTATTTTTAAGATGGAATCATTTATAATGATGCCGCTCATTACCACAATCCCAATCATTGACATTAAATTAATACTCATGCCAAAAATTTTCAAGAATAAAAATGCACCAGCCAAATCTATAGGAATCTCTAATAGTATAATTAGTGGTAAAAAGAAAGATTCAAATTGAGAAGCCAATATAAAATACAATAAAACTAACGATATTAAAAGCACAACATATAGCTCATTTATCAATTCTTTATTAGAAAAGAAACGCCCTGTAAATTCAACATCATACCAAACATTATCATTAATAACTTGTTTTACCGTTCCCATTGTATGCTCGACATCTTTATTTTCAATATAAAAATCAATCGGATAGTAGACACCTTGCTTCCCCCCAGAAAGACTCTTTAAGTCTTCTGAATTAACAACCTTGATAAAGTCTTGTACTTTAAAAAAAGTATCATCCTCAGATTTGATTGAAGTTCCAGCTAAAATAGTATGAATATCTCTCATGTTCCCTCCCAAAATAACAGGTACGAAATTCTGGTTATCGATTATAGATAATATTTCATGCTCATTAAAGGCACTTTTTAAAGTATTAAATAACGTTCGTGCTGTTATATTATAAGTAATTAATTTTTCTTTATCTGCAATAAGTGTAATGTGTTCTTGCCAAGCTATAGGTTTTAATTCAACATCACTTACATTTTCTTGTATCTGATGCCATACCTTTTTTAATTCGTTATTTTGATCACTCCCCAAGTCTTCAACATGTCGTAATCTAGCGACTAATGGTTTTTCTTTGTTTGAAAAAATTAAACTAAAAATATTATCAACATCATTATACTCATATACCGTGTTAGAATATTTAATAGCTAAAGCTTCATTTAACTGATTTTGAATATTTAATAGCTCTCTCTTAGTTTTAGTTTTAAAATAGATAGTGCTTTCTGAAGTTTTTGCACCTGAGCCCGTATTCAACAAAAATTGCTGAGTACCAATCAAAGCAGTATGCTTAACTAAGCGTTCTTTAATAGGTTTTAATAAATCTAATACACGACGTTTATTTTCCGCTACATTTATTTGTTCATTCCAATCTATTTTTAATAAAGTTTCAGTACTTGTAAGTGCTGGCATTTGCGTTTTGGGTAATAGACTAAACAAAATTGTAGCAAAAATTATTAAGAGTAGACTTAAACTCCAAGACGTTTTTTGGTGTTTCATAACCCAACGAAATCCCTTTTCATAGAGAGCTGCATAATTCAATGTATTGATTCTAGTTAAAAACTGGGTTATTCTTCCTACTTTAAACTCATCTCTTAAATGAAATAAGCGGTATAATACAGGTAATAACAAAATTGAAACCAATAGTGACACAAACAAACCGATACTTATTGCCATAGCTTGATCGTAAAACAAAGCGCCACTTATACCACTTAAAAACACTAAAGGTAAAAATACCGCACATGTGGTTAATGCAGAACTTAATAATGGTTTTAAAACTTCATTAGTCCCTAATACACAAGCTTTAGATAATTTATACCCACGCGCTCTATATTGTGTTATATTATCGATTACTATTATAGAATTATCTATCATTAATCCAATCCCCAAAACTAGTCCCGATAAAGAAATAATATTTATTGAAATGCTTAAAATATGAAAGAACAGCATACAAATCACAATCGAAGTAGGAATAGTTATTCCTATTAGTAAAGGAGATTTTACATTTTTTAGAAATAGAAACATAATACCAAAAGCGAGAAACATCCCCCATAATAAACTCTGAAACAAATTACTAATCGCATAATCTAACAACTTGGTTTGGTCTCTAGTTATAGCAAAATTAATATGAGGGTAATCGCTTCTAAGAGCATCCAGCAAATTATTTAAGGATACTTTTAAATCGCCTATACTGGCATCACTTTGTTTAATAATAGCCATAGTAACTGCTTCGTTACCGTCAGACAATACTAAACCTGTCCGCTTTTTAGGGTGTTCTATAACCTCTGCAAGTTCTTTTAATTGGTAAACACGATTGTTTTTATTAATATAAATAGATTCTATATCCTTAACAGTACCTAATGATGTTCCCAAGCGCACATCGTATTGATATTGATTATCAATGACTAATAAACTACCAATATCTAAATCATTCTTCTTAATTGATTCTTCCAAATCTTTTAAACGAATACCTAAAGCCTCTATTTTTTTTTGAAATGGAATGATTAAAATCTCAGGACGAACCAAACCACTAACATCCACCATAGCCACCTCGTTCACCTGCTCAATGCGTCTGCGAATCACTTGATCTGCAAACCGATTAAATTCAACAAAATCTTGAGATACAGGATATAAATCACTAGTCTTATCAGTAGAATATTTAATGGAATTAGCAAGCTCATTAATTGTCATGCTTAAATAAAATACAGGGATATCAGTCGCACTAGCTTTTATAACTTTAGGGCGCTTAATGGTTTTAGGCAAGTCTCCTATTATTCTATCTATTTTTTCATTAACCTCAATAAAGGCATAATCTATATTACTGCCATGTGTAAAACTTAACCTAATAACCCCTGTCTCATTACTGGACTCGCTTTTTATATCTTTTAAATGACCGACCTGCATTAAGTGCGAACGCATAGGTTTAATAACCGCATCTTCTAATTCTCTTGCCGACATATTATCTGCTTGAACCTGTACAGTAATTTCTGGTATGTCGATATCTGGCATTAACGACACGGGGATAAAACCGAAAGTAAATATCCCTAAAATGAGAACCCCTAATACCGTCATTATAACGGCAATAGGTTTATGTATTAAAAATTTAACCATAGAGCAAATTAAAACAATTAATCTTTAATCCTGATGCTTACTTCACTCTCATGCGCAAGGTTTAAATTATTAGAAACAATAATGCTGTCTCCCGGTTTTAACGATGCGCTACTTTTATCTGGATGTGGTATCACAGCATATTCTGTACTGTTTTCTAATATGGTTTGTACATAAGTCCAATAGGCTTTCTTGTTTTTAACAATAAATAACACTTCTTGATTATCGCGTAATACTACTGCTGCTTTTGGTACTACAAATTTATTTGGTATTTCTTTTTTAATAAAAACTTTCACATTCATACCTTCTAATAAATCGCCGTCATTTTTAACTTGAGCTTTCACTAAAATAGTACCGTCTTGCTCTACTTGTGGGTTTATTGTAGCGATATAACCTTCATAAGTTTTATTAATAGCAAAAGGCTCTACACTAATCTTATCCTTAAGTTCAATATCCTTAAGTTCTGATTCTATAACATAAAACTCCACCTCAAAAACAGCATCATTAATAAGGGTTAAAAAGGCCTCTCCTGAAGCAACTTGCTCGTACTGATTACTATTAATATTAGCAATTTTACCGCTAAAAGGAGCTTTTAATCTCGTCGATTTTAAATCAAAACGTGCTTTTTCTAACTGATGTAGCGCATTTTTGTACCCAGATTTTATAGCCATCATGTCATATTCTCTTTTAGAAAGACTATCGCTAAGATTAGAATTAAAACCGCGTCGTACTTGTAAATCATTAAACTCTAAAGTAGCTTGTTTTAAATTAATTTGAGCTTGGCTAACCTCCTGCTGGAAAGTAAATGCTTTTAAAGTGGCTAATAGTTGTCCTTTTTTAACATAATCTCCATTTTCCACATATATCTTTTGTAATTTTTCATTAACATCAAATTTAAGATCACTTTTTTCTAAAGCCACAAGACGCCCATTATTAACTAATTCTTTTTTGAAATTTTCGTTTTTTAAAACGATGATATCCACCTCGTTTTTGTTTTGGAGATATTCTTTTTTGTTTACAATCTCATCGTTATTTTCTATCTCACTTTTACAATTAGTTAAAACAATAAAGCCTATTACTAAAAAAGCCCACTGTAATATGTTCCTATATTTCTTAATCATTTTTAATTATAGCTATCTTATTTATATTAAACTTTATGATATAGTGAGCCTTATCTTTATTTTTAAATGAAGCTTTTTTCCATGTCTCTACTAATCCTAATTTATCTTGACGAATATAGCAATATATATAAATATAAATATTCGATTAGAAGGTCTTTTATTATGATTATGAAAAACACAATCAATGATTGAAATAATATCTTTATTAAAGCTATAGAAAAAAGACCTTTGTTAAAGTCTTTTATAGAATCGTATTTTTGAGTTGCTTTGATGAAAAGTAGCTTAGAAACTAATTTAATGTAAACCCTAATCTTTAGCAGGTGTAAACCATGTCCCTTAACGAACATTTGAACCAAGAAATGATAGGATATTTAATGCGAGATGTATTTTATAAAAAACTGACTTCTGAGTTAACTGAAATTAAGTTAGCCCAAAGTGGTTTTTCAAGAAACTAACCTTTTGGAGCAAAGCCTAAATTATTTGATTGGAAAGAAATTAATAGTGTTCATTTTTCTGAAAATTGGAATGAGGTAATTTTTGAGAAAGCTGACAAAAAAACCGGTCTAAACAACAACATTGGTTGGTATGAATTTATTCAAAATGTGTCAACAAGATTTAAAGAATTTGATTTTGACTATGTATCTGAATTTATGAATTCCTTAAAACCTTATGGAGTTTGTGGAATTGTTGCAGTAAGAGAAAATAAGTGTATTGTTTGCGAAACTATAACTTGGAATAACGAAGTGACTGAAAGCGAAATTGAGTACATAAAATCAAAACAATCAGGATTGTACTCTGAACTAATAAAAGACACAATAGAAATAAAAAAAGTAGCTGAACCTGACCTCAGATTTAAAGCTGACAAAAACTAGAAATTATACATTTAACTACTACCAACAAAGCACTGAGGTAAAAACCAAATAAAATGCAATTAATGACACCTCAAAACATTGCTATATTCATCGTTATAAGACACCCCATTTTTAACGATAGAAAAAAGCTTGTTTTAGTAACTTATTACACACTCCTATTAAAGCCAGCTTTTTACTTTTGCCTTTAGCCACTATTCTATCGAAAAGGGCTTTACATGCTCGGTTATGTTTACAGGCATTAAAAGGACACATAAATAGTAAATTTCTAAGTTTTGGGTTCCCCATTTTACTAATTCGTGGGCATCCTTTTATACTAGTTCCACTTTGTCTTATTATTGGGTTTAATCCAGCATAATTTTGGTTGGGCAGTAATTTGAGTTCCATTTCTTTTATATTTTTGTGATCTATAAAGATACTCGACTTAATACTTTTTCATGAATGCTATGTCTCATTTAGAAATCGTTTATCTTCGCTTTCACTACGTAAACGATTATAACAAAACAACACATATACTTAAACGTTTTGTGGAATTAAAAAACAGAATGCAGAAGACAATATACTTACTGATTTTCATAATTTTGAGTTCTTGTAAAACAACATCGGAATCCAATAAAGTGGAATTAACTCGATCTGATTTTTTTAAAAAGCAAAAAATTTAGTCAAGCAAAAAACCAATTTGGAAAGTTAGCTGATTTTATATTTGAGATTGACACTTTGAACAAAATTATTGTTAACAAAATTGATTTCTACGAACTGAATTTGACCTCATTATGACTCAATTTATATCGGAAAAAATAATGATACTATTTTTACTTTTGACCAAACTATTGAGTTTAAAAAGTCTCTTTGTGATTTTAAATAAAGAAAATACTGGGAATTTAGGACAACTAGGCCCCGACTACAGAGTTTCATTAGATAGTTTTAAAGATTCGATATATAATTACTCACTCGGAAAAATAAAAAACGGAACTTTTGGTGACCACATAATAATGGACTATGAATATCCTGAATTAACAATCTCTAATATAAGCGTCACCGAAAAAGGAAAAATAATTGACTTGAATATTGAACAATTAAATAAATAAAAACCACACACAACAACGGTAATCGTTGCACAAGACACTCTAAAAACATAAAAAAGCTCCTTTTACAAGGGCTTTTACTTTGTTAAGATCAACACTTATTAAAGCTATATAGGTAGTGTCATTTGTAATGCATTTTATAGAAACGTGTTTTTTAAGTTTCTTTTCTGAAAAGCAACTGAGAAATAAACAACAATCGCCAAGGTTAAAAACTAATGCTGTTAAAGTCTAACCTTTAACTTGAGTAAACACCTCCGCTACGGACATTAAAATCAATATTGTAGCCAAAAACAGACTGACCTACAAAAATCAAAACAACCACAATAATACTACAATAAAAACGTTAAATTAACAAGAAAACAAGTTTTAACAAGAATAAAATCATTATTTTAACTTTAAGAAATAAAATTATGAACATTCTAAAATCATTGAGAAAACCTTACTTTGCAATGCTATTTTCAACATTGATACTATTTGTTTCTTGTGAACAAAGTCACTTAAACAATTCTGACTATAGTTTTGACTATTCTATGCACAATGAATTTATCAAAGAAAATACAACCAATAACGACAGTTCTACTTTTCTTAAAAATGGAAATTCAAGTACAATTGATGAGGCTAAAGTAAGGCTACATAATATTAATATTGAATATGGAACAAATATTATGTTTCCAGACGAATTTTTGAACTTACAGACTACGCCCCTGAATATATTGAGAATGCAGCTTTATCGAAAGGTTGGTTAAATCAAGATGATATATTCTTAATCGATAAATTTGAATCTGACTTACAAAAATCTAATTTTGATACAGCATTGCTAAATTATGAAAACAATGTTTTAAATTTAGGTTTAAGTAGTCAAGAATTAAAAAATAAAAATATTATTGCAAATACTTTAAAGTCTTTAGATCATTCTAATCCCACTATTTTTTTAACTACTAATAAATTAGATGGTTGGGCTTGTGTAAGAGCAATTGTAGCTCTTGTGGTTTCTAGTGTTGCACTTGCAAGTTGTGCGGCTATTTTACCTTGCGGTCTTGCTGTAACTGCTTGGATAATTTCTTATGCCACATATTTAGACAATTGTAAAAATTAAAATTATGATAAAGTTACCCAAAAAAGTCGCATTTTTTTTATTTATTTTAGTAACTATATTACTTGCAATTTCATTCAGTTATGTGAATTGGAATGTATTGGAATCTAGTAACAGTTTCAGTAATAAATTCAAAGAATTAAGAGAACCTATTCTTTTTTCAATTTTAGCAATATTTTTCATTAAATACTATGTAGATATTCTAAAAAAAGAAAAATGAAATAATCTATCATAACAAAGCACTGAGATAAAAACCAAATAAAACGCAATTAATGACACCTCAAAACATTGCTATATTCATCGTTATAAAAAACGATAGATAAGCTCCTTTTACAGGAGCTTTTAATTTGTTAAGACCAATACTGGACTTGCTATCTTAGATTGGACGTTAAGTTGAGTTACTATCTTGCTTGATTTTAACTTAGAGAATTATGAGACAAAAATCACGTCATTTCACGTTAGAGTTTAAACAGAAAGCAGTAGAGTTAAGTTATTTGAAAGCAGATGTAAAATTAGTTGGACAAGAATTAGAGATATCTCCTTCGATCATCTATCGCTGGCGTAAGGAATTAAAAGATTATGGTAACAACAGTTTTCCAGGCAGAGGGACTCCCAAAATGACTGAAGAACAAAAAGAAATAGCGAGACTCAAACGCGAATTAAAAGATTCAAAGCTAGAATGTGATATCTTAAAAAAGGCGGTGAGCATCTTCTCCAGGAGCGACAGGAAAAATATAGATTTATAAAGCATCATAAGATGCGATTTCCCGTTGAGAAGATGTGTGCTATATTAGGTATTAGTAAAAGTAGTTATTATCATTGGTTAAACACAG